>NATN01000018.1 GCA_002085355.1 Candidatus Zhuqueibacterota bacterium 4484_87
AAAATTGTCGCTGCTGTGTTAAATTTTCCCTGTTTGAATTTTATTTGCGCCAGCAGGTTCATTGCATTCAGTTTGAAAGGCGTGCCTTTTTTGGTTTTTAAAATGGTCTTCAACGCTGATATCGTCCATTTTTCGCTTTCCTGCCACACCTCATATTGGTAATAAATACCCGCCAATTTTAATTCGATTTCAACAGTACGATCTGATGCCGGAACGAGCTCTAAAAATTGTTCGCACGCAGTGATGAGCGGGAAAGGCAGCCCGCCGGAATTTTCATCTGTTTTATCTGTCATTTTGTCGAAGCAAACCACTCGGTTGTAAGCAGCTTCTTCAAATAACTCACTTTTCGGAAATCCGTCAATCAATTTTTGATATTCCTGTTCCGCCTTCGCGAAATCACGCAGATTGAAAAGACATTCGGCAGTACAAAATTGCGCCTGCTCGCAACGCTTGTCTTTAGGAAATGCTGCTAAAAAACGCTGGTAAAGAGGCATAGCGAGATCGAATTTTTCCAATGCAAACAAGCTGTCAGCGGATTGCAACATTGGCGTTGCGATTCGATAATCCATTGTTGTCAGTGTGGAATCGTAAGCAGAGCGAAATTCTTCGTAGGGATGTGCAATGCGCCAGTTGCTCGCGTCTCCGCACACTCGTGCGAATTCGTCCCGCGTTGCAATGGCTTTTTTTGACATGCCCAATCGATTGTAATTTTCAAAAATCAATTGATAAACTTCAGGCAACTGTTCAAAAGATGAAAAATTTTCTTTCACATAATTCAACGCTTTTAGAGCATCTTCGTAAAAATCGCGTTTGAAAAAAATGCTGCCTAATTTGTGAAGCAGGTGCGCTTTGTAAGAAGTTTCTCCGTTTTTTTCGATGAAATCCAACAGCAGGCGTGTGCCTCCGAATTCACTGAAGCTGAGCGCGATGTATTGCAACACCTCGTCACGTAGCTCCAGTTGAGATTTGCCCAGAATCTCTGAGTCCATTGTTTCCAGCAATCGAATATCCTTGAGCAAATAATAAAATGTACTGATAGCATCCGGAATGCGATTGGTGAGATAGTGGCACCAGCCGATTTTGTACAGAGCCATACCAAAATAGGGGCTGTCCCATGATTTCAAAATGTGATTGTAAGAGATCAGTGCTTTCTGATAATTTTGCTCGTCAAAATAACATTCCCCCAGCCGGAAGGTTAATTCGGCGCGCAGGGTGTCATTTTTGACCAGAGGAATCAAAGTCAGAAAAATTTCTTTCGCTTTGTCTTTTTGCCCTGTTTCGTAATAGCAAATTGAATTGCGATAGAGAACATCTTTTTTGAAAGGCGCATCGGGTAACAATTCCAAAATCTGTTCATTGATGCCAATTGTTCTGGCAAAAGAGAGAGTCGGCGCTTCAGGCGCTGTTTTCAATTTGCCCGATTCAAAAAGCTGCTGTCGGAGATCAAATCTGATCATTTCAAATTCAAATTTCAATCTCGCGCGACGAATTTCCAATTCTGACAAATGAAATAACATTTCCGCCAGATGCGTTGAATCGGATATTGAATTTATGGCATCTTCCGCGTACAGTATGGCAACTTCGGTAGCTTTCAACTCTTTTTTGAGCTGTTTTACGTAGCTGATGTCGATGGGAGAAGACATCGCTTCTTGCGTTGTGTCGCTGGCTCTGATTTCCGTCACAGTTGCAAAGATGACAAATAAAACTCCCCAGACGAGGAAGTGACGTACTTTTCTGTTGAGCCGATGTAATTCATGTAAGCAGTGCATGGCTGACCTCAACAATTAACAGCGATAATTTTGCCCGAAGGTAAGGTAATTGATGTTGACCCGAAAAATAGTGCAAGTGAAAAATAATATTTTATTTTACGGAATACAAGCATAAAAATTGATTTGTTTTCTCATCTAATTTATTACAAAATATAATAGATTTACAGATAAAGCTTATAACTTAAATAAAATCACTGTACTAACAATGATTGTGCTAATCTGGCAATTCAATGACCGATTTCAAAATTGAAACGTCAGATGAAAAATAAATTTTTGCTGATATGAGCTGATAATTTGGGTTCAAAAATAAGAAGTTGAATTAATGCTTGAAAAATAAAGACGTGGTTCGGAATTGACATGGCGGTGCAGCCGGTCATTTGAAATTAATGAAATTTGCCGGTTGTTTTGGGATAAAATGTGATTGCACAGCCAGCGGATTTTCTAACCAGTTTTTTCTATTGACTTTGAGCTGATTTTTCATTATCTTTAGTAAAAATTGTGGCGAAAGGAACATTGGGGAAATTTCTCACTGATGTTTTGTTCGCCTTGAGTAAAAAAATCGGAGAAAGTGATGAAAAAGATACTCAATTATCCTCTCTTTCTTATTTTGTTGTTTCTGCTTTTGGGTGGATGCAGCAGCACCATGAAGATGACCGGCAAAAAATCAACGGAAAAATATCAGGAACGTCCCGGCGTGATCAATGAGAATTTTGATCCCATGAAACTGGATCGCGAAGAAATTCAGATCCAAAAGACTAAAAACACAGAAGCGCGTTCAGATAATATCGATAAATTATTGCAACAATCGGATCGCAGTGGAGAACAAGCGGGCGAAGTCGTCGGCTATCGTGTGCAGATTTGCGCTGTTTCTGATGAGCAGCAGGCGCGTGAAATCCAGCGCGAAGCGATCCTCAATTTCATTGATGAAAATATTTATCTCAAATATGATCCGCCTTACTATAAAGTGCGCATTGGTGACTGTATGACAAAGCAAGAGGCGGAACAACTGCAAAAATTAGCCATTTCCCGGGGCTTTAACGATGCCTGGATGGTACGGACAAAAATCAAAGTCAATCCGCAAAAAGGTGAGCCTCCTCAACAACCCAATCAACAGCCTCCGAATTAAGCTCATTTTGTCTCATATTTTAATATTTTTTGCTGATTTTTCTCAAATACGAAACGATGATCTAATTTGCAAATGTCGTGCAGTGCCGACAATGTGAAATTCTGAAGACCATCATCATTTTCTGATAATTTCTTTCTTATTTTGCAAGCGCATTTGTGTGGATTCTTTCAAAATTTCTGATAATTGACAGGATTAAGAAGCGAAGAAACAATATTTGCAATTTTTCATTTGGAAATCGGGCAAAAATTTATTAAATTAACAAGTTTAAAATTTTAGGAGATATCACATGTCAGGACATTCGAAGTGGAGCACAATAAAGCGAAAAAAAGCAAAAACTGATGCGCAACGCGGGAAAATTTTCACTAAATTGATCAAAGAGATCACAGTTGCCGCGCGTACAGGCGGCGGCGATGAAAATTCAAATCCCACGCTTCGCACAGCAATTGCTGCGGCTAAAGCTGCGAACATGCCTGCTGCGAATATCGAACGCGCCATCAAAAAAGGCACGGGAGAATTGCCGGGCGTGACTTACGACCAGGTCATTTATGAAGGCTATGGCCCGGGCGGAACAGCGCTGATGATTGATGCACTGACGGATAACAAAAACCGCACTGTCGCGGAAATTCGGCATATTCTTTCCAAACACAATGGCAGCATGGGCGAGTCCGGCTGCGTGGCATGGATTTTTGACAAAAAAGGTATCATCACCGTGAAAGCGGATCAGGTGGATGAAGAGCAGTTAATGGACATCGTAATTGAAGCCGGAGCAGACGATTTGAAGAGGGAGGATGACCTGTTCGAAATCGTGACGCAGCCCCAGGCGTTTGAAGATGTGAAAAAAGCATTGGAAGAAAACTCCATTGAAGTGGATTCTGTGGAATTAACCATGCATCCGAAAAATACGGTGGAAGTGGACGAGAAAGAGGCTGAACAGTTGCTCAAGTTGCTGGATGCACTGGAAGATCACGATGATGTGAGTCACGTGTATTCAAATTTTGACATTGCGCCTGAAATTTTAGAAAAATTGGAACAGGAATAGCGCGCGATAATTTTAATTTTGGAACGCGATAGCTTCCGGTGAGGCAGCGTTTAAAAAAAGAAATTTTGCAATTAGATTTTGATGCGGGTGTTACGCCCAATTTTTAACGAAAGAATGGAAATCCATGATTGTCGCAGGAATTGATCCGGGCCTTCAAAATACCGGATTGGCAATAGTGAAAAAGATGGATCAATCCGTGGAGCTTGTGCAGTATCATTTAGTGAAGAATAAACAAAGCGATTCTTTTGATGCGCGGCTAAAGACAATTTACGATCAAATTTTTGATTTTTTTCGCTCTTTTCGTCCTGATGTGGTGGCGCTGGAAGAAGTTTTTTATGCCAAAAATGCGCAAGTGGCCTTGAAAATGGGGCATGCCCGGGGCGTTGCGATTTTGGCAGCAGCAAATTCAGGAATCCCGGTGGTGGAATATTCACCGCGGGAAATAAAATTGTCGGTCACGGGAAACGGGAATGCCTCCAAATATCAGGTTCAACAAATGATTTTGAAAATTTTAGGCATAACGGAAATCCCGGAGACTTTTGACATTACTGATGCCATGGCAGCGGCATATTGTCACAGCCAACGTGCAAAAACTTGATAATTGTAGCGGAGATGCAAATTTAGCATGATCGATTTTTTAAAAGGAACCCTTGCTGTCAAACAGCCTACCCGCGCGGTCATCGAAGTGCACGGAGTTGGTTTTGAAGTAAATATCACGCTGCCCTGTTACGAGAGCCTAGGCGAAGCAGGCGACGAGGTGCAACTGACTACATATTTGCACGTTCGCGAAGATCAAATGCAATTATTCGGTTTTAGCTCGGTTGAGGAGCGCGGGCTTTTTTTGCATCTCATTTCCATTTCAGGCATCGGGCCCAAAAAGGCGCAGGCGATTTTGTCCAGTGTGACCGTGAACGTGTTTCAGAAATATATCATTGATGAAAATTTATCAGGCTTGACAGCGTTGTCAGGGGTAGGGAAGAAGACAGCGCAGCGGCTGATTATTGATTTGAAGGATAAAATAAAAGCGCACGGCGCCGGAGAAATTGCGGAAACCGGGACAGGCGCACCTGTTTCCGATTTGGATGATCTAATTGAAGAAGCAGAAGCTGCATTGTTGTCTCTGGGATTTGCCCGACCCAAAGCGCGGCAGGCTATTGAAAAAGTGCTTGCGGCAAAGGGAAGCGATATCAATGTGGAAATTTTAATCAAAGAATCGCTTCGTCTGGTTTAATTTACAGTTGAAAAATGACGAATAACGAAATAAAAAGACCAACTGATCCGGATCGTCTTGATGACGAATTTGAATTTGATCAGACGGTGAGACCGAAAACGCTGGATGATTTTATTGGTCAGGAAAAGTTAAAAAAAAATCTCCGTGTTTTCATTCAAGCTGCCCGCGAGCGCGGTGAGGCGCTGGATCATGTGCTATTTTATGGCCCCCCCGGATTGGGGAAGACCACGCTGGCGCATATTATCGCTGCGGAAATGAAATCGAATGTGCGCATGACTTCAGGCCCTGCACTGGAAAAACCGGGCGATCTTGCCGGTTTGCTGACAAATCTTGGCGAACGCGATGTTTTTTTTATTGATGAAATTCATCGATTGAATCATACCATTGAAGAGTATTTATATCCGGCGCTGGAAGATTTTAAATTAGACATCATCATTGATAAAGGCGCCAATGCGCGCACGATTCAATTGTCATTGTCGCATTTCACGCTGGTGGGAGCGACTACGAGAGCAGGATTGCTGACATCGCCGCTTCGCGCCAGATTTGGCGTCGTCGGCAGGCTGGATTTTTACACGCCGCAGGAGTTGAGCACAATTATCACTCGTTCAGCGAAAATTTTGGGAATTATGATAGATTTAGATGCGGCATTGGAGATTTCCCGTCGTTCCCGGGGAACTCCGCGCGTGGCAAATCGTTTATTGCGGCGCATACGCGATTTTGCACAAGTGCATGGTGACGGGAAAATCGATTTGACTGTCGCTACTGAATCGCTGCAGCAATTGGAAATTGACGAGATGGGGCTTGACGATATGGACAAGCGAATCATCACGACAATTATTGAGAAATTTAAAGGCGGGCCTGTAGGAATAAATACATTGGCGCTGGCAGTGGGCGAAGAAAGCGATACGCTGGAAGAAGTGTACGAGCCTTATTTAGTGCAACAAGGTTTTTTGCATCGAACGCCGCGCGGCAGGGTCGCCACTGAAATAGCTTTTAAGCATTTTGGCTTTGATTATAAAATATTTGGCCAGAGAAAATTGTTTTAATGTGAGGAGTCAGGTTTATGAAACTATCAGATCTAAAATATACTTTACCGGAAGATTTAATCGCTCAATACCCGGCAGACAAACGAGATCACTCGCGTTTAATGGTGTTGGACCGAAAAACAGAGACGATTGACAAGAAGATTTTCGCGAATATCGTTGACTATTTCCAAAAGGGAGATTGTCTGGTCGTAAATGAGACCAAAGTTTTTCCGGCGCGTTTAATGGCGACGAAGGACAAGACCGACGCAGAAGTGGAGATATTTCTGCTGCGCGAATTGGAAGATGGCCTTTGGGAAGTGCTGGTCAAACCGGCGCGCAAGGTTCGTGTTGGCAATCGGTTGACCATTGCCAAAGGCGTCTATTGTGATGTCATCGACAATACCGTCTCCGGCGGCAGAGTAGTTCGCTTTTTCTATGAAGGAAATTTTTTCGACATTGTGGAAAAATTAGGGAAATCCCCATTGCCGCCATACATTAACCGCGATTCCGAAGACCTGGACAAAAAACGTTACCAGACAGTTTACGCAAAAAAAATTGGCGCTGTGGCTGCTCCGACTGCCGGACTTCATTTTACGCAGGAAATTTTAAATAAGTTAAAGAAAAAAGGCGTCAAAATTGTGCCTGTGGTGCTTCATCTGGGACTTGGCAGTTTCAGACCTGTTGTAGTCGAGGATTTAAGCCGTCACAAAATGGATTCTGAATATTTTGAGATTACAGAAGAAACCGCAAATGTGATCAATGAAACGATTCACAGCGACAAGTCCGTTTTTGCTGTGGGAACCAGCAGCACGCGCGTCTTGGAGACGGTCGTAACGAGCGAAGGTATGGTCAAGCCGATGAAAGGATGGACGGACAAATTCATCTATCCGCCTTATGATTTCAAAATTGTCGATCATCTCATTACGAATTTTCATCTGCCGTGCACCACATTGTTGATGCTTGTAGTTGCTTTTGCCGGCAGAGATTTCGTTTTTCGCGCTTATCAGGAAGCGATTGATGAGAAATGGCGCTTTTACAGCTATGGCGATGCCATGTTAATTTTATAGCCGGAGAGTCATTGTGACGGTAACGGCGATTATAGCCAGCGCTGGCAGGGGCAGACGCATGGCTTCTGATGTAGCGAAACAATTTCTGGAGCTTCACGGCGCACCGATTTTAGTTCACACTCTAAAAAAGTTTGATAAAAATCCGGATGTTGATAATATAATCCTTGTGGCGCCGGCTAATGCAGTTGATTTTTTGAAAATGGAACTTGTTGAAAAATTCCGGATTTCAAAAGTCAGTAAAATTGTCGTCGGCGGGAATTCACGTCAACAGTCGGTGTGGAACGGACTGAAAAACATGCCTCTGGAAACGACTCTCGTTGCTATTCATGATGGCGTGCGGCCCTTTGTTACTTCGGAAGAAATTTCCCGGGTCATTGCCGCGGCGGAGGAGGAGGGAGCTGCCGTTCTGGCGGTGCCAGTGAAAGATACGGTGAAAATTGTCCGATCCGGAAAGATTGAATCTACGCCGGACAGAGAAAGAATTTGGCTGGCTCAGACGCCGCAGGTTTTTAGAAAAGAGATAATCATCGATGCCTATCGACTGGCAATGGAAAAGAAATTTTCCGGCACAGATGATGCCAGTCTGGTGGAAAAGCTGGGCGTTTCCGTGAGTATTGTTGAAGGAAGCTACTCCAACATCAAAATCACCACGCCCGAAGACCTGGATTTTGCCGAAATAATTTTACAAAAAATGAGGTAAATTGATTCATGCAGCGGGTGGGTTTCGGATATGATGTGCATCGGCTTGTTGCAGGAAGAAAGCTTATCCTGGGCGGTGTCGCCATCCCTTTCGAGAGAGGCCTTGAGGGGCATTCTGATGCGGATGTGTTGAGTCATGCTATCGGTGATGCTTTGCTGGGTGCGGCTGCTTTGGGCGATCTGGGAACGCATTTTCCGCCGGGCAAGGAAGAATTTCACAATATTTCCAGCTTGATTTTATTGCAAAAGATATTTGCTTTGCTCAATAAAAAAAACTGGCGCATTGTGAATATTGATGCCACGATTGTGGCGCAGAGGCCTAAATTGATGGCTTTTATCCAGCAAATGCGGGAAAATATTGCTTCGGCGCTGCAAATTGGCAGCGAAACCGTCTCGGTGAAAGCGACGACGACCGAAGGGTTGGGGTTTGCCGGAACCGGGCAGGGCATTGCAGCTTATGCTGTTTGCCTGATTGAAGACATTGAATAAATAAGTAGTCTCGCCATCGGTTAAGGTGAGATTTGTTCAATATTTGGAAAATCCCTCAGTCTGCACCGAAATATTATTGAGGGATGATTTTTTTTAATGTGATTTGATAAAATGAATTGAAACTTTGAGGGAAAATGTGGTCATGGAGACACGCGTTCGATTTGCACCAAGCCCGACCGGACATCTTCATATTGGAAACGCGAGAACAGCAATTTTAAATTGGCTTTTTGCCAGACACACGAATGGAAAATTTATTCTCAGAATTGAAGATACAGATCCGGAACGATCGGTTGAAGAATACATCGATCAAATTTTACAAGATTTGCGTTGGTTGGGACTGACTTGGGACGAAGGTCCGGAAATTGGGGGAGAGTGCGGACCTTACCGTCAGTCCGAGCGGTTGGAGATTTACCAGCGATACGCACAAAAATTGATGGACGAGGGCAATGCTTATTTTTGTTATTGCACGCCTGAAGAATTGGAACAGATGAGAAAAGAGAGTCATGCGCGCGGAGAGGCTGGTTTTTACAACCGTCGTTGTCTGCATTTGACTGATGAAGAAAGGCAGCAGTTCATTGCCGAGGGACGTAAACCGGCGATCCGCTTCAAAGTGCCGGATAATTCAGAAGTAATTTTCAATGATATTGTCAAAGGTGAGTTGCGATTTGAAACGGAAAATATCAGCGATTTTGTGATTATGCGCAGCGAAGGAATCCCCACGTACAATTTTGCCGCGGTAGTGGACGATGGTTTGATGAAAATCAGTCATGTTATCCGCGGTGATGATCATGTGTCAAATACCCCGCGCCAAGTGTTGTTGTATCAGGCGCTCGGTTTCGAGATGCCTCAATTTGCGCATATTCC
Source organism: Candidatus Zhuqueibacterota bacterium 4484_87 (assembly GCA_002085355.1). Classification (GTDB taxonomy): domain Bacteria; phylum Zhuqueibacterota; class Zhuqueibacteria; order Thermofontimicrobiales; family Thermofontimicrobiaceae; genus 4484-87. The sequence continues at coordinate 9,310 of NATN01000018.1, forward strand.
CATGATTTTGGGTCCCGACAGAACGCGGCTGTCCAAGCGGCATGGCGCTACTTCGCTGGATCAGTACCGGCTCAAAGGTTATTTGCCTGAGGCGTTGATTAATTTTCTGAGTTTGCTGAGCTGGTCATCCAAAACCGGTGATGAAATTTTATCCATTAAACGGCTGATCGAAGAATTTGATTTTGAGCGCGTTTCCAAATCTGCAGCGATGTTTGATTTTGAAAAATTGAACTGGATGAATGGGCAATACATTCGCAGTGCGGATCTGGAACGTATCGTGGAACTGGCAAAACTATATTTTCGCGCGGCAGGCTATCCGGTTGAAGATGAGAGCACTATTCAGAAAATCGTTGCTGTGACGCGCGAAAAAATTGAGACATTAGACCAAATCGTCGATGTTGCGCGTATTTTCTTTCAGGAAAAAATTACAATCAAAGATACCAATGCCAAAGAAATGATTCGTCTGGATAGCTCGCAGAAAGTATTCTGGTCATTTTTGCGCAAGCTGCGTGAAATTGATGTGCTGGACAGGGAGAATTTCAAAGAAATTATGAAATCTGTTCAAAAAGAGACAGGAGTAATGGGGAAGAATTTATGGATGCCCTTGCGCATTGCCTTGACAGGACAGATGCACGGGCCTGAACTTCCGGTAACTGCAGAAATTTTTGGAAAAGAAAAATGTGAAATGCTCATCGAACGGGCGATTTTTAAATAGATTTGTGGAGAAGAATCCGGGGGACTGTTAATTCAGGAGAACTTATGCCAAACGAGAAACCAGAAAAACCGGCAAATTTTATTCGAAATATTATCACTGAAGATCTGAAGCACGGCAAAAATGACGGCAGAGTACATACGCGTTTTCCGCCAGAGCCGAACGGTTATTTGCACATAGGCCATGCCAAGGCGATTTGTTTAAATTTTGGTATAGCCGAGGAATTTGGCGGAAAGTGCAATCTGCGATTCGATGATACTAATCCGACAAAGGAAGAAGAAGAGTATGTGCGTTCAATCATCGAAGATGTGCATTGGCTGGGTTTTGATTGGGAAGACCGTTTGTTTTATGCTTCTGATTATTTTGAAAAAATGTATGAATATGCGGAGCAGTTGATAAAAAAAGGCAAAGCGTTTGTGTGCGATTTGAACGCGGAAGAAGTTCGTCAATATCGCGGCACCCTCACTGAACCGGGTAAAGAGAGCCCATATCGCAACCGCTCGGTTGAGGAAAATCTTGATCTGTTTCGTCGTATGCGCGCCGGGGAATTTCCTGATGGGACGCGCACATTGCGCGCAAAAATCGATATGTCTCACCCGAATTTGAATATGCGCGATCCGGTGATGTATCGCATTTTGCATGCGAACCATCATCGCACGGGCGATAAATGGTGTATTTATCCCATGTACGATTGGGCACACGGATTGGAAGATTCCATTGAAGGGATCACACACTCGCTGTGCACGCTGGAATTTGAGGATCACAGACCTTTGTACGACTGGTTCCTGGAACAGTTGGATGTGCATCATCCGCAGCAGATTGAGTTCGCTCGGTTAAATTTGAGTTACACTATTATGAGCAAACGGAAATTGCTGGAATTAGTGCGCGATGGTTATGTTGACGGATGGGACGATCCGCGCATGCCGACTATTTCCGGCTTGCGGCGACGAGGCTATACGCCGGAGTCAATCCGTTACTTTTCCGATTTGATTGGCGTGGCAAAACGCGATAGTGTGGTGGATATTGCCATGCTGGAATATTGCATTCGCGAAGATTTAAACAAAAACGCTCCGCGGAGAATGGCAGTGCTAAAACCGCTGAAAGTGGTCATCACCAATTATCCCGAAGGAAAAGAAGAAGATTTGGATGCCATCAACAATCCGGAAGACGCTTCTGCAGGAACGCGCAAAGTCCCGTTCTCAAGAGTTTTGTATATTGAGCAAGACGATTTTCGTGAAGACCCGCCAAAGAAATTTTTCCGACTGGCTCCGGGGCGTGAAGTTCGTCTGCGCTATGCTTATTTCATCAAATGCGTGGATGTAGTTAAAGATGAGAATACCGGAGAAATCAAGGAGTTGCATTGCACTTACGATCCGGCGACACGGGGCGGAGATGCGCCTGACGGCAGAAAAGTAAAGGCAACGCTGCACTGGGTTTCTGCGATGCACGCGGTTGATGCTGAAGTTCGTTTATATGATCGGTTATTCAGTGTACCGGATCCGGGCGCGGACAAAGAAAAAGATTACAAAGAATTTATCAACCCGAATTCTTTGGAAATTTTGGAAAATTGCAAATTGGAACCATCGCTGTCAAATGCAAAAGTCAGCGAAAATTACCAATTTGAACGGTTGGGATATTTTTGCGTGGATAGCAAATATTCAAGTGCTGAAAAATTGGTTTTCAATCGCACTGTCTCTTTGAAGGATACCTGGGCGAAAATTAAAAAAGCAATGGCAGAAGAGGCAAGAAAAAAGAAGAAATGATAATCTGATTTTATATCAATAAAAGTGATGGTCTTCAAGAAAAGTATTTTTTTTGAAAGGCAAACTGATATGGGCGATGGAGTCCGCCTGAGACTGCTGTCAGAGCTAATGACTCCTTTTTGTTAAAGAGAATTTAAAAAGATGTTAAAAATATTTTATGTTGGAATTGGTGGTTTTGTGGGAGCAGCAGCGCGTTATGTTAGCAGCGGATTAGTGCATCGCTCCATCGGAAGTGGGAATTTTCCCTACGGTACATTATTCGTGAATGTTGCCGGTTGCCTGCTTATTGGTTTTTTTGCAGGATATTCGGAAGCGCGCCATTTCTTGAAGCCGGAAATACGTCTGTTTTTGCTTATCGGCGTGTTGGGAAGTTTTACAACTTTTTCCACATTCGGCTACGAGGTTTTTAGCTTTGCGCGTGACGGAGAGTTTTTATCAGCATCTCTGAATGTGTTTGTGCATTTGTTGCTCGGACTTTTAGGCGTTTATCTGGGATATTTTTTATCAAAATTAGCGTAAAGGATTGGAGATGGTACTACCGGAAAAGGGGCATTTGCTGCGGATTTTTGTCGGAGAAAGTGACAAATACGAGGGAATGCCACTTTACGAGTGGATTGTGAAAAAAGCACGAGAGTCCTGTCTTGCCGGTGCGACTGTTTTGCGCGGAATCGAGGGTTTTGGCGCTCACAGCCGTTTGCATACTGCGAAAATTCTCCGGTTGTCTGAAGATTTGCCGGTGGTTATTGAAATTGTGGATGTGTTAGAGAAAATCGAAAATTTTATTCCGCTCATCGATGAGGCGATCGACGAGGGGCTGGCAACTATTGAGAAAGTAGATATTCGATTTTACCGCAGCGGAAAAAAAGAAGCCGATTAAATTTTATAAATAATTTTAAAATATTAAAAGGGAATCTGTAATGGCGATTCGAATTTATAATACACTTTCCAGAAAAAAAGATGAATTGAAGCCGCTGGAACCGAACAAAATCAGCATGTACGTATGCGGTCCTACGGTTTATGACTATTTCCATGTGGGAAATGCGCGTCCGTTCGTGGTTTACGACGCTTTTCGACGTTACTTGACGTATCGCGGTTTTGAGGTTAAATATGTGATGAATCTGACGGATGTTGATGATAAGATCATCAAAAAAGCCAATGAGCAGGGTGTTTCTGCGTCAGAAATTGCTGAAAAATATACGCAGGCATTCTTTGAGGATATTGAAAAATTAGGTATCAAAAAGGCAGATTACTATCCCCGTGCCACTGAGAGCATTCCCGGTATGATTAAATTGATCGAAATCTTGGTGGACAAAGGGATAGCGTACGTGGTTGACGGTGATGTATTTTACGAAGTAGCAAAATTCAAAGATTACGGTAAATTGTCCGGTAAAAATATCGAAGATTTAAAATCCGGCGCCCGCATTGAAGTGGACGAACGCAAAAAAAGTCCGCTGGACTTTGCTCTGTGGAAGGTAGCGAAGCCGGGCGAGCCTTACTGGGAGAGCCCGTGGGGAAAAGGTCGCCCCGGCTGGCACATTGAATGTTCAGTGATGTCCATGAGCTATCTCGGCGAGACGATTGATATTCACGCAGGTGGAAGTGATTTGATTTTTCCTCACCATGAGAACGAAATCGCTCAAAGCGAAGGCGCCACGGGGAAACCTTTTGCGCGTTACTGGATGCATAATGGCTTTTTGAACATCGAGGGAGAAAAGATGTCTAAATCCCTGGGCAATTTTTTCACTGCGCGGGAGATTATGAAAAAATACCATCCGGCAGTGATCCGAATGTTTTTTCTGCTGAAACATTATCGCAGTCCGATAAATTTTAGCGAAGAACGGATTCGCGAAGCGCAGCAGGCATTACAAAGAATATCTACTGCAATGGAAAATATAAAGTTAGCGTTAAATGAAGCTGGTGCAAAAAAAATAGAAAAAAATGGGGAACTCTCGGAGGCAATTCAGCATTTAAAGCAGCAAGCAATTGATGAATTAGATGATGATTTTAATACTGCTGGCGCACTGGCGAGTATCTTCGATCTTGTGAGAGAAGCGAATTTAATCTTGAATAAAGGCGCGCTGGCAGGAACTGACCTGTACGATTTATCTCAAATCAAAAAAACTATTGAGGAATTTGATCAGTTCCTGGGAATCTTGTCCTATTCAGAGTCAAAAGAGAGCTCTGTTGCAGAAGCGCCGTTGATTGAATTGCTCATTGATGTGCGAAAAAAGCTCAGAGAAGCAAAGCAATGGGCACTGGCGGATGAGATTCGCGACCAGTTGCTTGAGTTGGGAATTGAGCTAAAAGATCGGCCTGATAAAACGACGTGGCATCGGAGACTAAAATCCTGATTTTTGGGGGAATTTTTTTCACCAAAATGAAAAAAAAAGCAAAAAAGTCTTGACTTTTACATAAAAAATTGTATATTATTGGTTTTGTATAAATCACTTATTTGGGCAAAACCCGGTTGGTTTGGCCTGCTTGCAAGCCACCATAGCTCAGTTGGTAGAGCAACTGATTTGTAATCAGTCGGTCGCGGGTTCAAATCCTGCTGGTGGCTCAAATTTTCTGGGAAGGTTCCCGAGCGGTCAAAGGGAACAGACTGTAAATCTGTCGGCTCAGCCTTCGGAGGTTCGAATCCTCCCCTTCCCACAACATCTGTTCTTGTGATGACATAAGCGGGAGTAGCTCAGTTGGCTAGAGCATCAGCCTTCCAAGCTGAGGGTCGCGGGTTCGAATCCCGTTTCCCGCTCTGATTTCTGGATTTGGTGAAACCCCTCATAATATAGCTCCCATACCGATTGGGTAAGGCATTTGCTGTTTTGACAACCGGGAGATTTTTAGGGTCAGGCTGGTGGCGTTTGGGAATTTTATCATTAAATTTCTTAAAAAATATCTCTCATTATTTTTAACAAGCCTGAATGAAACAGCTTATTATGAGGGGTTTTAAATGCCTTAGCCCAGAGTAAAAATCATCGTTGCCCACGTAGCTCAGTCGGTAGAGCACATCCTTGGTAAGGATGAGGTCACCGGTTCAATCCCGGTCGTGGGCTCTAAATTATTAGAAAGTTAGTCGATGGAGTTGCTGACAAATTAGCGATTCATGCGAAGATGGCGGCAGCATTGTCGTTAGTTTGGTAAACGGCGGTGCGCTCCACTGGCTGGAAATGGCGTACGGGATATTGATTCAGTTAGGGATAAGCAATGAGAGACTTGGTCATTTTAGAGTGTACAAAGTGTAAGAATCGAAATTACACAACGACTAAAAATAAGCGGACGCATGCGGCACGAGTGGAATTTAAGAAATATTGCCGTTTTTGCAACAAACATACAATTCACAAAGAGACGAGATAGCAGTTGTAGGCCAGTAGCTCTAACGGCTAGAGCACCGGTCTCCAAAACCGGGTGTTGGGGGTTCGAATCCCTCCTGGCCTGCTGTTTTTTTCTCAAATAATCGTTCATTCGGGAGTTGGAATACCGCTATGTTTCGAAAACTAAATAAGTTCGTTCAGGAAGTAAAAACGGAAATGGCGAAAGTGAGTTGGCCTGATAAGGAAGATCTTAAGGGTACAACGACTGTCGTGATTGTCGTTACTTTAGTGTTAACGCTGTTCATTTTTGCAACTGACAAAATTTTAG
>NATN01000181.1 GCA_002085355.1 Candidatus Zhuqueibacterota bacterium 4484_87
TGCTTCTTGCAGATTGAACTTTAAATATTGTAAATTAGATGGCTTTTCCACAAAACAGGATTCATTTCTCTTCATCCAATCAATAACATGTTCCATGGCCCTGCGGTGAAATTCTACTCGCTTTGGCAATAGTAACATAGAACAGGCTACACCCCAGGTTTCAACCAGCAATTTGGGAATTCCCCGCAATGCCAGATAGATACCCAGATAGCCCGGATTTTCAAAAGTATCGTGCGAATCGCCGATAAAATGTCTCGGTTTTATTTTCCATTGAAATTCACGTTCTAATTCTTCAATCAAATAGTTCATCAACTTTTCCGATATTTCCTTTACATAAGGGTGTGTCAGATAAAATGGCGAATCGGTCATGGTCGCCAGAAAGCCGTCTTCATCCTGCGTGGGAAATTTCGGCGGATACTCCTTTTTCCAGTAAAATTCATGATGATCCACCACCAGATCCGGCTTTAAAGAAAAAATAAATTGACGAATAATGCGGGTCTCCTGCTGGGTCAAATTCATCCAATCCCGGTTCAAATCCACTTCGACTGAATTTAATCGTGCCTTTTGAAAAATGTTTTTCCAGTGGGCTTTTCGGTTCTTTTGCCAATTTTGCTCGTAAAGAGCAGCGCCATCAGGATTTGCCAGAAAGATCCCGTACGCCTCGATTTCTTCATCTGAGTAGTCGTGAAAAAAATCGATGACTGCTTGCGTGGGAGCAGGTTCGTTCCCGTGAAGCCGGGCAATGAATAGAGCTTTTAATTTGCCGGTTCCTTTTTTTAATACCACAATTGGCCTTTTTTGCAACGAAAAACCAATTGTCTTCAACTCCGCGCCGGTTTTGGCTGCCTGTTCCAGATAGCTTTCTACAGAGAAGATTTTATCTGAATATAATTCCATTTAATAATACGAATTATCTTTTTGTTTTATGACGCACAAAGATTGGGCAATAAAAAATCCGCGAAAATCAGCGCAATCCGCGTCATCCGCGTGCTATAAGCAATCTAATCAATTGCAATCCACGTCCCCCGTTTCAACGAGTCTCTCAATCCCAGACACACTTTCAAACTCTCTATTGCATCCTGTGCAGTAACGACTTCCGGTTCTCTGCCCTGACGGATGCAATCTACAAAATAGGCAATTTCCTCAAAATAGCCATCCATCGATGGTACATTCAGCTCCTTTTGCCCGCCGCCGGTCTCCACTAATTTTATCTTATCCTGATGTGAATACATCTCCAACAGTCCGTCACTACCATAAATCCGCATTTGCGATGACAGCCCGGAACCGGAAGGATTCAGATAGCCACCTTCGATATAACATACTGCTCCGCTTTTCATTTCCAGCACTGCCATAACCTGAATGGCAAAATCATTCTCATTGTAAATCCCCTTACACCATACCCGATTTACTTTCCCTAAATTCCACATCACAAAATCAATATCGTGAATCATCAGGTCAATCACGAGTCCGCCGCTTTGTTTTTCCTCCATGATCCAGGTACCCTCGCTCCATAATGGCAGTTCATTAAACCGGGAAGCGTAAATTTCCTGAATCTGCTGCCCCAGCAATTGATCCTGAAGGCTTTTTCGAATAACCGTATATTGGGGCCAAAAGCGAAGTACATGCGCCACCATAAATTTTCCGCGGCTGACTTCAGCAGCCTGTTTTATTTTCAGAGCATCATCAAGATTCAAAGCGATGGGCTTTTCCAATAGCACATGTTTGTTTTGTTTCAAAGCCTCAATTGCCACCGCAGGGTGCATGGGAGAGGGCAGGCAAATATCGATTACATCAATTTCCTCATCAGCGATCATGTCAAACACGTCGCTGTAAGTTTTTTTCGGCGCAAATTTAGTGACAAACTTATCCATCCGCTCCTGACTTTTTTCAGCAACACCCCATAGCTGAACACCATTCAATTTGGCATAGCATTCAGCATGCACTTCCCCCATAAAACCAGCTCCGGCAATACCAACTTTCATCGTTCGAATTTTCTCCGAATGTTAATTGTTCAGCTCTTGCAAATTTAGCTTTAATACTCTCACAAAGGCACGGGGACACAAAGAATAATAACTCTTTGCGGCTCCATGTGAGATTTTATCTTTATTCTTCGTGGTCTTCGTGTTTTTCGTGGTTTAGCACATATTTTAAAACACTTGCACTTGAAATGCGGTTAAAATCATTAAACCTCACCGAAAAAGCGCTGCACTTTTAAAATTGCCTCTGCCACATCCTCCACATCCTTTCTCTCCCCTAACAGCACAAAGTTGGGTAGCCACAATCCCATCTCGCAGGCTTGTTCCGCCTTTGGGTGATAAATTTTACTGTAATCAACATCTCTCCCATAAAATTGACAGGAAAAGGGACAATTTTTTTGCCAGTATCTTCCCTCAACAAACAACGGCTGACGATACAGCGGGAAAGGATACCCCGGCATCACCGGAATCCCCTCTGCATTTAATGCTTCCACAAAACGTTCTTTTGAGAGATCACCAAACCCACCTTTGTCGTATTTGAAAATGTAGAGATAATAGGAGCTTTTCACCTGTTCCGGATAGATAATCGGTTCAATACCTTCAATCTTGGAAAGCAGCTCATCGAGATAATTTGCATTCTCAATTCTTTTTGCTAAATTTTCCTCTTCTCTCTCCAGTTGTGCGATTAACACCGCTGCCTGAAATTCCGAGAGTCTCAAGTTACTGCTAATCTCGAAATGAAAATACCAGGGGTGTCCCGGTTTTCGCCCGCAATTGTAAAAAGACCTGATTTTCTCGTGCATATTGTTGTCGCCCGTCACAAGCGCACCGCCCTCGCCGGAAGTCATATTTTTGCTCAATTGAAAGCTGAACGTTCCCACATCTCCAATCGCGCCAACTCTCGTTCCCTGCCATTCGCTCCCCTGTGCCTGGGCAGCATCTTCGATCACTACCAGATTATGGCGGCGAGCTATCTCCCGGATGCGATCCATATCAGCAGGCGCACCGCCAAAATGAACTGGCATGATCGCCTTTGTTCGATCGGTGATAAGCTGCTCCACACTTTCCGGATCAATATTAAATGTGTCAATTTCAATATCCGCCATAATCGGAATGGCATTGGCTTCAATCACTGAAGTTGCCGTGGCAACAAAAGTGTAAGAAGGGAGAATTACCTCATCCCCGGGACCAACGCCCGCAGCAAATAGAGCAATTCGCAATGCCACGGTGCCATTGCACACCGCCGTCGTATGTTTCACCCTCTGGAATTGACTGAATTTTTCTTCGAAGGTATCGTTCATCTTACCGTTCATTCTCCCCCATTCCCGGCTTTCCAGCGCCTCCAACAACAACTCTTTTTCTCTTTCATCATACAGGGGCCAAGTCGTAAACGGTTTTTCTCTCACAGGCGCACCGCCTTTAATTGCAAGCTTTGGCATCTATTTTTCCTCTTTTTTTGGTCAAATCCTTGAGAAGGTTTAAAATGCGTCTGCGTCGCACTTTTAGCCTTCGCAAAGATACGTTAAATAACTTCAACCGATTAAATCTATTTTTTTTGCACCTTCACTAGTGTTTCAAAAAAAATATCCTCCGCATGGGTCACCTGCGGTAAAATCCCCGCATATTTGTGCCATTGTTCCACTTCGTATCCTCCTTCGTGAAACGCAACTTTATCTGCCAGGTAACCCGAATACCCGTTCCCATAACTTACCACAAAACAGTAGTACTTGTCTATCATCTCTCTTATCTTCAGCGAAATGGACGAGAATATCTCCAGCGGAAGGGCAATAAAAACGGCTTTCCCCATTCGGAAATAGTAAATTTCAGTTTTCAGGGACTTCGGTAATTTGTTTTGTTTTACTCGGTCTAAAATCTCTTCCGCCCAGAGCAGAAACGCACCATTAATTTTTTTATCATCCCTATTTTCGGATTTCTCAAACGCTGTAGTGTGTTGTGCTAAATTCTCCTCTGCTTCTTTTAACGAGGGCTGCCAGCCGTAGGGAATCTCTAATTCTTGGATTCGATAATCAATGAACGGCTCAAATTTTTCCCCGCGATATGCCTGATAGGCAAGCAGGATTTCCTCCCCCAATTTTTCACCGGTAAATCGAGCGTCGTCAAATGAGCCGCGGCGTTTGGGATCCACATCCCCGCTTCCCCCATTAAAGAACAGCACTGGAAACCGCTGCTGCACCTGCCCGTAAAGAAACTCCCGTAAATAGTGGACATAATCGGCGGAGATGAGCAGATTGTCCTCTGTCAGGCACACCGGATGACAATTGTAATTGATCAACCAGGCAATGATTTCCTTCCCCCGTTTTATCACGATAAACGGTGTGTGCGGATCCATGCCGCGCGTTTCCTTGCGTCGATTAACCCCTACCCCGGAGAATGCCTCGTAGGCAACAAACTCCGCTTCAACCGCCCTTTCTCTGGCAGCCCGACAACCCTGAACCATTTTCTGCTCAAAATCTTTCTGCCACGTTTCACTCGCTTCGCCCACATTTCGCAAATAGGGTTTGCCCACTGCGGAATGGGTATGGATCGCCGCGAACAAAATCCCATCTCGCTCCATTCCCAGTTCTCTGGCAACTTGCTCTCTCAAACGGGTTGCTGTTTCCGTATCAATGGTCAAAATATCCAGACTCACCAGCAGCATCTTCTTTTCCGCGTGCTCCACGTACAGAAAATTTGCGTTCAATCGATCGTGAATTCCCACGGCTCGGCCAAATCGGAGAATGTAACCGTTAAGATCGACCGGCGGTGTTGGTGTAATATCTATGGAAAAAGCACCGGCTAATGCCATTTCTTGCCTCCATTAAAAATTGTCCGTCCACCAGAAAGCATAGTTTTTCAATTTTTCCTTTACCTCGTCTTCGGAGAAACGCGCCTCGTCCATCACCAGCGCCATGGCGAGCGTGGACGGCTGATATTCGACTTTAGCAGATAAGTTATTTTCAAAAAAATAATTCGGGATAAAACAGGCAGTCTTCATCTCGGTCATTTTCGCGCTGTAATTCAGAAGATCAACAAAAGCCTCTACATCCGAATAAGCGAATTCCCAGACATCCCCTTTCTCGTGATTGGGAACCATTCGCAAGTAAGCGGCGATCTCGCCTGCATCTTCCGCCACAAGAAAAATTTCATCATCTTCGGCAAATTTAAGATTTGCCTGCCAATAATCAAGGTCCCGGACAAGAGTGCCAATTAAATTTCGATTAAACTTTTCGTAAAGTTCAGCGACCTGACCAAGGTCATTATTGTTAAATTTCCGAATGGAAAATTTTAGTTTGCGATCCGCTTCCGGAAAAATTACTGCCGTGTGCGCCGGAATAGTAAAATAACCGAACTTCTCGTAAAACGGATTAATTCCTGTGAATAGCACAGAAAGCGGAAACGAGAGTTTTTTCATCAAATTGATAGCGTCTTTCATAAGTGTGGAAGAAAGTCCCAGCCCCCGTTTTTCGGGAACAGTTGCCACATTTCCGATGGCGCCGAATTCAATGCACTCCCCCTGCCACCACATTTTCCGGCGAAAAACCGTCACTGTGCTGATAAACTCCCCATTTTCTTCGGCAACGCGCACATCGCAGAAACGTAAATAGGGGTCATTGAAAAAACGGGATGTAAAAAATTTCAACGGTGTTTTAGTGAAAACCGTCGGCAATAGTTGAACAAATTTTTCCAGTTCATCTTTCGTTTTCAATCCGCGAATGACAATTCCCATTATTTTTCCCCTGCAAGATATTCCACAGCACGAACGAGCATCAATTCTTTCCCCCTGGTCAATTCCGGATGGGGACTGAACAGAATGACCTTCCCCTTTTTGTAGCGGGCTTCCAGAATGGCAGTTCTGCCCAACATGTCTCCGGGCTTAGCGCCGTTCTCGTGATAATCGGTTCGAAAAACCGCCAGTTCCTGATATTTTGGTAGCGGCAGGTCTCCTGGTACGAGCACGGGACCGGAAAAATATTCCAGTTCAAAGGTCTCGTCCTTAATGCCGCTGAAAATAGGATGCGCCTTTTTAATCTC
>NATN01000182.1 GCA_002085355.1 Candidatus Zhuqueibacterota bacterium 4484_87
CTTGCCTGAATTCAGTGTAAGGGCTTTTTTTATATTTTAAATTAACCGCGCCATTTTACATCATTTACTAAATGTGAAATCATTAGCAGACTCTCACCGCCATGAAAGAAATGTTTGACAAACTCTGCGATCTGATTACGAGAGATATTTTTAAATCAGATATGGTCTTTTTTTTTGTATGGATATCTCTTAATTATTTTCGTGAAACGTTTGCTATGTTTGCTCGTTGGGGTGTTCTTTGCTGCCATTTGTGGGCTAACGTGAAATTCCATCTAATTATTCGAGCAAAAATAGCAACAATATATTACTTTTTCAACACAGACCAATTTATCGCTAATTTTTTTCAAAAAAACACTGAATGGGTGCGCGGTTTTATGGGAAGCCTTGCCTACTTGACCTGGCTATTACTCTTTTTAGGTCCTATAATTATTGAATTCTTTCTTGACAGAAAATACATTAAGCAAAAGAAATAACTAATATTAATCATTTATTATTGCAAAATTTAAATGGGAATGAATCATAATGACAAACCTCGAAATCTTTTTGAAATGTATGGATTACGAATCTGCTGAGAGGAGACCCAACCATGAAGTCGGCGTCTGGGCACAAACAAAACATCGCTGGCTAAAAGAAAACCCCGAGGCTCTGAAAAATTTTCAATGGAAGGATTGGCTTTACGAAGAAGAAGCAATTGATTTGGATAAACGGGATTACATTCCCGTGGATTATGGTTTTATCCCCCCTTTTAAAGAAAAGGTGCTGGAAAGCACGCCAGACTACGAGATTGTTCAAGATAAATACGGGATTGTCACTAAACGCCTCAAAGAGGGCGAAGTTGATGGTTTTCGCATGAGCATGGATCAATTTTTAAGATTTCCCATTGAAAAGCCGGAAGATTTTGCTGACATCAAACGCCGACTTGTCGCGGCTATTCCCGAACGCTATCCTGACGATCTGGATGAAAGAATAAGTGTATGGAGAAAAAGGGACTACCCACTCATTTTGGGTGAGAACTGTGCCGCCAATGGCTTTTACTGGCGCGCGCGGGAATTTATGGGAACAGAAAATTTATCGTATGCCTGGTACGATTACCCGAAGTTGATGCATGAAATGATGGAATTTTTTGCAGACTTCATTATCGAAACCAGCCGCCCGGTGCTGGAAAAAATCAATGTTGAATATTTCACGCTCAACGAAGATATGTCTATGAAAAACGGACCTCTTTTAAGTCCCAACACTTTCAAAGAATTCATTTTCCCGCATCTCAAACGCATGGTCGAATTTTTCAAATCCAACGGCGTGCGTTATTTTGCCATAGACACAGACGGAAATCCAACACAACTCATCCCTCTGTTGCTGGATGCCGGCGTAGATGTACTGTGGCCTGTGGAGCGAGCCGCAGATTTTCATCCCGTGGAAATCAGAAAAAGTTTTGGCAAATCGCTCCGCCTTTGGGGTGGCGTTGATAAACGCGTGCTGACGCAAGGCCCCGCAGCGATTCGGGCTCATCTTCGTGAATTGATTCCGCTCATTGAAGAGGGTGGTTTCATTCCCAGTATAGATCATTTAGTGCCGCCGGACGTGTCCTGGGATAATTTTCAGTACTATCTTGAGTACAAGCACGCACTGCTGCATTTTGATTTTGGGAAATTGGACGACTAATCTGGGAAAATAATGGACTCCCTTGGCGTCGCATACTTGAAAATATTTCGGAGGATAAAATGACTGAATTAATTTATCAAACTGACAGCTATGCCAAAGAATTCGACGCAAAAGTCATAGCACTTGACGCCGAGCAAAACGCGATAATTTTGGACAAAACAGCATTCTATCCCGGTGGTGGCGGCCAGCCCAACGATACCGGCTGGATGGAATTTGCAGGAAAAACAGTGCCCGTCATCAAAGTCAAATCCATCGGCGGGAAGATCTACCATTTCATCGAAGGAGAATTGCCACAGGAAACCACCATTGTTAAGGCAAAAATCGATTGGGAGCGACGGTACAAACTTATGCGCACTCATTCGGCGCTGCATGTTCTATGTGGCGTTGTGTGGCGCGATTACGGCGCCCAAGTGACCGGCGGCAACATGGAACCACTCAAAGGGCGAATGGATTTTGAATTTGCATCGCTGCAAAAAGAACTGGTCAAGGAAATTGAGGACAAAGTTAATTTTGAAATTCAGCAAGGTAGAGAAGTACGTGTTAAAATTTTGCCCAGAGAAGAAGCGTTTCAAATTCCTGATTTGATCCGTACGAAAATTAATTTATTGCCTGAACAGATCAAAGAAGTACGCACAGTTGAAATTGTCGGACTGGATTTGCAAGCCGATGGTGGCACCCATGTCGCCAATATTAAAGAGATTGGCACTGTGCGCGTGGTTGATTACAAAAGCAAAGGCAGTATTAATAAAAGAATCTACATCGAAGTAGAAGACTGAATTTGAGTGAAAGATGAAACTAAAACTCTATCAAATAGACGCTTTTACTGATCGCGTTTTCTCCGGCAATCCCGCAGCAGTGTGCCCGTTAACTGAGTGGCTGGATGACCAAACGTTGCTGGCAATTGCCGCTGAAAATAATTTGTCAGAAACCGCATTTTTTGTACCGCAGGAGGAGAATTTTCACTTGCGCTGGTTTACCCCTAAAGCTGAAGTCGATTTATGCGGACATGCCACGCTGGCGACTGCGTTCGTTATTTTCGATATTTTGAAGTTGGCAAGACAACACGTTTCTTTTCAAACCAAAAGCGGGATATTGACGGTTACAAAAGAAAATGCGCTTTTTACAATGGATTTTCCCAGCCGTGAGCCTCTCCCCTGTCCTGTTCCGAGGGACCTGCTTGGCTCTCTGAAAATTAAGCCAGTAGAAGTTTTGAAATCCCGCGATTTTTTAGTACTTTTTGAAAACGAAAAAATCATTCGTCAACTCTCCCCAGACATGGCTTTGCTGATGAATCTGGACGCTCTGGGCGTGATCGTCACTGCTCCGGGCGAGAAAGTGGATTTTGTCTCTCGATTTTTTGCTCCAAAGGTCGGCGTGCCAGAAGACCCGGTCACCGGATCAGCTCACAGCACTCTCATTCCCTACTGGGCGAAAAAATTGCGTAAAACAAAACTTCACGCTCATCAAATCAGCAAACGAGGTGGCGAGTTGTTCTGTGAGCTTCGCGGGGATCGTGTAAAGATTTCTGGTAAAGCAGTGAAGTATCTGGAAGGTGAAATTTTCATTTAGAATTTCACCGTATGTCGTCACTTTCGCGTATGATGAGAGTCTCCGGTTTCAGTCGATAAAACAAATCTTCTTTTTACAAAAAAGCCCGGTCTATCAAATAAACCGGGCTCATTGCCAATTTTCACTTTATTCTACCGTTAAAGAAACTTTTCCAGAGCTTCCTTCACCCGTGCAAATTCTATCTTAACTTCCTCTACTTCGCCATTGACTCCTTCTAATTTTCCTTCTTTTCCTTTAAATTCGAGTTTTTTATTCATTTCGGACAAGGTCATGGCGCCCAAGTTAGCACTGGAAGATTTGAGCGTGTGAGCAGCCCTGGTAAATTCCTCAACTTTCTCTCCTTTCAACGATTCATCCAGCATGGAAATTAGCTTCGGTGTTTCTTCCAGATAAATCTGAATCATTTCTTTTAAAAAGGTACCATCCTCATCAAAACTTGCCAACTCATCCAAAACCGCACGGTTAATCACACCCTCCCTGGGCTGCACTTTTTCTTTCTTTTTATCATTTTTATTGAGCCCACGGACTTTCATTTTATCATCTTTCCCCTGCTTCACTCTCTTTAACGCTGCAGTCAGCTCCTCAACGTTGACAGGTTTTGTAATGTAATCATCCATTCCTGCTTCAAAGCATTTATCCCGGTCACTTTTCAATGCGCCGGCTGTCATAGCGATAATTTTGGGCCTCGTATCGGGCCACCTCTTATTGATTGTTTTCGAAGCTTCAAGACCATCCATTTCTGGCATCTGCACATCCATCAAGATGACATCATATTTCTGTCTCTCCAGGGATTCAATGGCTTCCTTGCCGTTACCGGCAACATCTGCGCGGTAGCCCATGCGATCGAGAATGCGCAGAGCGACCTTTTGGTTCACCAGATTGTCCTCTGTTAGCAAAATCCGTAACGGATATTTTTTAGCCATTTCCCTATCAAACATTTTTTCAGTATCTACTTTTCGCCTCACAGAAATTCGTTTTCCCAAAAATATTTCCTGCAAGATATTGAACAGCTGAGATTGTTTGACTGGTTTGGTCATAAAACTTGCAAATTGTATTTCATCCATGATTCTTTTGTCTGGCTTTTTCCCAAGCGACGTAAGCATGATGATAGGCAATTTTCTTGCATCAAGATATTTCCGTATTTTTAAGGATAAAGTCAATCCGTCCAATTGCGGCATTTGCATATCCACAATCGCACAATCAAATTTTCTGCCCTGCTCTATCAATTCCAGCGCTTTTTGAGGCGTCTCGGCTGCAAATGGCTTCATTCCCCATGATCTTGTCTGGAGAAAGAGAATCCGGCGATTGGTCTCATTGTCATCAACAATCAGTATCTCTTTATTTTTCAATACATCAAGTGCAATATCATGTTTTTCGTTAGCGAGTCTCTCAAATTTGACTTCTGCTTTGATTGTAAAATAAAAAGTAGTCCCTACCCCGACCTGGCTCTCAACCCACATTTCTCCACCCATCATTTCGGTGAGCCGTTTACTGATAACGAGACCTAAACCGGTTCCACCGTATTTCCGCGTTGTTGATGAATCTATTTGCGTGAAAGACTTGAACAGCCTATCCATCCGCTCCTTGGGAATACCGATACCTGTATCTTTTACTTTGAACAAAATTTTAAAGTGATTATTCTTTCCCTTGAGTTTTTCTGCCGACACAAAAACTTCAACGCCTCCCTTTTCAGTGAACTTGACAGCATTGCCGAGCAGGTTTGTCAAAATTTGCCGCAAGCGAGTCACATCGCCAATTACGTGACTTGGCGTATCCGGTTCAATAAAATACGCCAGGTCAATACCTTTGTTCAATGCTTTGCTCGCTTGCAAATCAAGGGTATCTTCGACGCATTCTCTCAGATCAAATGGGATATACTCGAGATCAATCTTCCCGGCTTCTATCTTAGAAAAATCCAGAATATCATTTATCACGCTGAGCAACGCTTCGCCGCCGCTGCGAATTGTTCGCACGAATTCCAGTTGTTCCTCATTAAGCGGCGTATCCAACAGCAGACCAGTCATTCCGATCACCGCATTCAATGGAGTTCTGATTTCATGGCTCATGTTCGCCAGAAATTCAGATTTTGCCTGTGTAGCTTCTTCTGCTTTGGCGAGCGCTTTATCCAACTCCATATTTTTCAACTTAAGCTCTTCCTGAATTTTTACCAATTCGGAAACATCGCGCGATATGCCGATAAGTCCGACAACTTTACCTTCAGCGTCATAAAATGGCACTTTTGTTGCCGATACCCATGATTTCCACCCGTCAGGGCGCATTACCTGTTCGATTCGCCCGACCAACGGTTCGCCTGTTTTAAGAATTCGCTTCTCATCTTCGGCTGCATTTTTCGCGTGTTCCGGCGAGAAGAAATCCCGATCATGTTTTCCGATGGCCTCTTTGGGATTTTTTATTCCAAGATTCTCCGCCTGCGCTCTATTAATTCTTAGAAACTTACCTTCTGTGTCTTTAAAATAGATTGCATCCGGCACACTGTCCATCAACAGATGCAATAGATTCCGCTCATTTTCTATCGCTTCCAACATTTTTTTGCGTTCAGTAATGTCTGTGATAATGGCAAGCGTGCTCTCAAAATCATCATTAGCATCAAAGAGAGGTGACGCGCTCACAAGTACGTTTACCGAAGAGCCGTCCCGATGTTTGAGCACCGACTCAAAAGAATTGCTTTCACCAGCTTTCCGTTTTTTTGTCTGTTCTTTAAACTTTTCGTATTCATCTTTAAAAGAAATTTCTTCCAGATTCTTTCCAAGCAGTTCAACGGCACGGTAACGTTGTTCGCTTTCTCTCAGCGCCTCTAACGCTATTTTTCTGTCTGTAATATCAGTGAACACCCCCATCGTACCCTTGAAACTCCCGTCCTTTTCATAAAGCGGTGATGCCGAAACAAGCACATAAACAGGAGTGCCGTCCTTGTATAGCAAAACTGACTCATAAATGTTTGATTCTCCATTTTTTCGATATTTTGTTTGTTGACGCATTCGTTCGAATTCTTCAGGTACGGTGAACTGGGCGATATTCATCCCTATTATTTTCTCCGGTTCATAGCCAAGCATCTCCGCAAAAGCATTATTCACAAAAAGCAGATTTTCATCAGCGTCTGCCATACAAATCCCGTTCAGAGATGTTTCAATCACCGCGCGATATCTTTGCTCACTTTCGCGCAGGGCATCCTCTGCTTTCTTTCGCTCCGATATATCGCGCACCATACTTAAATATGCTTCCCGATTATCGTAAGTAACCATAGCAGTGTGTATCTCGACCTGCAAAATCTTCCCATCTTTGGTCACATGATTATAATAAGCCTCTGTAGTATTATCTTGAATGTTGCGTTCCACAACATCATATTCATCCAGCGGGTGAAGCTGGTGCGGCGTCATTTGTTTAAATTCATCTTTTGAATAGCCATAAACCCGAACTGCCGTTTCGTTGCAATCCAAAATCTTGTGTGTTTTTTTATCAAAAATAATGATCGGGTCTGCGGCGTAGTCATAAAGAGCACGGTATTTCGCTTCTGATTCTCGGATCTTCTGTTCCGCTTTCATTTTATCGGTGATGTCCCGAAAACTCCACACCCTGCCTTCCTCTTCATCGTTCTCTATTAACGGGCTGGAATATCTTTCGTAAATTCGACCATCTTTAAATTCGATTAAATCCAGCGAAGTCTCTTTCGACAGATAAAGCTCTTGCACCTTTTGCAAAAACTCATCGCTATTTTTGAGCTGACTCATTACGTAATTGAGCAAAGACTTGTCATCGCGAGTATCAAGAATCTTTTTTGGTATCCTCCAGAGTTTGATAAAACGATTATTGAAACTCTTTATCTCGCCATTTCGGTTGACGACTAAAATGCCATCGGCAGTGGATTCCAGTGTTGATCGCAAAAGGGCTTCATTTTGCTGGAGTAATTTTTCCGCTCGTTTGCGATCTGTAATGTCGATCAGTGACGCTACCGTTGTTTTTGTTCCGGGCAACAATTCTACTGTCACATAAATATCTCTCACTTCACCATTGGCAGAGACAAATGAAAATTCATAATTTCTCGGTGCAGAACCTCCGCGACGCCGTCTCTCGTGATGGTACTTTGTCATTATTTCGACATCTTCCGGCAGAATAAAATCAACGAAATTCCTGCCGACAATTTCTTCCAAAGACAAATCAGCAAATCTTGCAAACTCATTATTTGCGAAAATAATTTTTTCATTTTCATCAACCAGGAGCATCGCCGTACCAGTGCTGTTAAAAATTGTGCGGTACTGTTTTTCGCTGCGGCGCAAATCTTCTTCCGCTTTTTTTCGATCTGAAATATCACGAATAATGCCGACAGCATGTTGTTCATAATTAATTTCAACATTGGAAAGCGATAATTCCACAGGGAATTCCGTCCCATCTTTTCTCAATGCCGTGAGTTCGACAAGCTTGCCAATCGCTGAACCAGTGCCCGTTTTTAAGAAACCTTTAAATCCCTCGTAATATGCCCGGTGATATTTTTGTGGAGCAATCAGTTTATGCAATGATTGCCCGATTGCTTCTTCCGGTTTGTAACCAAAAATCTTGGTTGCTGCATCATTCCAGAAAGTGATATTCCCCTTATTGTCCATCATTAAAATAGCATCCTGCGCTGCATTGCTGATGGATTTGAATTTATTTTCGCTCTCTCTCAATGCAGCAAGGGCTTTTTGTTTCTCGGTAATATCTTCTCCGGAGCTCAGCGTTCCAATGATTTCTCCATTTTCATCACGGAGCAAAGAATTGTGCCATCCAACGATGCGAATGTCGCCGCTGCGCGTTACAACCTTGCTTTCGGAATATCTGTAAAATTTATCATCGCCACTGATAATTTGGGAAAAAATATCTTTGGACTTCTCTATCAAATATTCCGGCACAAAGTTTTCAAACCAGTCTTTATCTAATATATCTTCTTCTGCATACCCTAAAACCTCACAACCGCGTTTATTGATCATTTTCACGCGACCATCTTTATCCAGCACAAGCATGATCACTGCTGCCACATCCAGATATTGCCGGGTGCGATTTTTCTCCTGTTCGAGGCGCTGGCGATCCTTAATTCTCTCCGTAATATTGCGCAAGAATCCTTCTACACCGATCACATTGCCATTCTTATCTTTCAAAACATGGGCATTGGCAGATACGTAAATTCTTTCACCATAATCATTTTTCAGTTGTAGCTCGATATCAGTTACATGTCCATGTTTTTTGATTGCCTTCAGGAATTTCAAACGCTCGCGCGGATTGACATAAAAGTCTGTGATTTTTTTCCCTAAAATATCCTCAATTTTGCAACCGATATAATTAAGAATTGACGGGCTAATATCTACCAGAACTCCGTCCGCGTCAGCACGATAATAAACATCCTGAATATTATCAAAAATGTTTCTTAATTTCTTCTCACTAATTTTAAGCTTTTCTTCTGCCCTTTTTCGCTCTGAAATATCCTTGTAATCTTCAACAATACCAATAATATTTCCGTCGTGATCTTTGAATGGAACGGCAGTTAAAATCGCCCAAAAAGTTGTACCGTCCAAACGCGTAACTTGCACTTCTTTCTCGATCCGGTCCACTTTTTTTGATAAAATTCGTTTGAGAGAGCATTCCGTCGTCTCGCACAAGTTATGTTTCATAACGTCAAAACATTTCTTTCCCACTGCTTCGTCGGCGCTCACATTCATCATTTTTTCAAACATGCGATTCACCCGAATTGTGCGAAATTTCCGGTCAATCAACCGCATCCCATCGGCAGAAGTGTTAAAAATCTGATTTAATTCTTCGGATTTCTGGTTGATCTCCTTTTCTTGCTGCTTTATTTGTCGGATGTCAACAAAGCTTTCCACAAAATGCTTACGGCCATTCAGTTGAATTTGCGTCACTGTTTTTAAAATTGGGATTCGTTCTCCGCTCTGCATCACCAACTCAGTTTCTTTGCGGTCAATGTGCAACCCCAGATTTTTCACAGGACATTTGCCAACATCGCTGGTACACACAAAATGGTGGCACATTTCTCCTATTATCCTGCTCTTCGGCGCGCCGATCATCTGAATCGCATTTCTGTTCACATCAACGATCCGGCTGTTTGACGCATCGACAATCATAATCCCCGTTTGCACATTTTCCAAAATTCTTTTCAAAGTGCGCTGGTTTTCCAGCAGTGCTTTTTCTTTTTCTTTTCTTTCAGAAATGTCGCGAATGACATACTGATATATTTTATTGTTTTTGTCTATCTCCTGAGCACTAACTTCCACTGGCACCGTAGCACCGGCTGCCTTACGCATGGTACTTTCAAAAACAAAGCCGCCATTTTCCTTAAAGTCCTGAAAAATATCTTCTAATTCATCAGTATCAAAAAATGCAAAGAGCGATTGCACTTTTTTCCCAACCAATGTTCCATTATTTGAGAACAAAGCTTGTGCCTGATCGTTCGCTTTCAAAATTGCACCCTCATCATCGGCAACAATTATTGCATCTCTTGATTTTTCAAATAACATTTCGAATAAGTCTTCCATTTTTCCAACCTTGTTTGTTAAATGGCGTTCATTTAATTTTAAAATCTATGAACAAATGAAACGATGAAATTTTTTGAATGATACACTTTTGAGCCCGTTTTCAAATAACTCAAATAGAGAATATCAAAATCGGTAAAATTGAATGTAACACCCCCGTTGAAATTATTCGAATTAATTCCCTGCTGCCTCGTCACACCATAACCTGCTTCGATCTGTGCGAACTTTGAAACTGGTTGTTTTACATTCAATCCAACAGAAGAAGTTGAGAGCTTATCCGGCGTCCAATACGGCAGCGAGCTCATGTAAATTTTATCAAAATCTTCGTAAACATAGTAACTGTACGCCGCAAGATGCGGATTTTTCATCTTCAGCGTTAGCCAGCTTGCTACTGTGGCAGTCACTTTTTGATTGTCATCGGAATAGTTGAAAAGCTGATAATTCCCGGAAATTGCCCAGTGGGAGAATAACTGCCAATACGCTTCAGCGACAAACCCACTGAGAACGATGCGATCAGTCAAAGCACGAACTCCCTCCTGCGTCTCATGTCTTTGGAAACTTAGTTGAGCAGTGAAGCGATCTTTTATGGTCTGGGTGAGTTGTAATCTGAAGTTATAAGGTGTCCAATTGGAGCTATAATTCACGACGCCTAAGTCCAACGAAACTGTCGTAGAAGCGCGAGGATGAAAATTAACAGCCGCACGTGCGCCATAG
>NATN01000183.1 GCA_002085355.1 Candidatus Zhuqueibacterota bacterium 4484_87
ACAATTTCTCAAACAAACTTCAACCCCGATTTTTCTCATCTGGGGAAATAACATCAACGATTTCATGTTAGCATCTTTGTCACCATATCTTCCGATGAAATTGCCGCTGAACCATAGCAAAGAAGAGGCAACTCTTGTTCGCCTTTCGGAAGCAGGGAAAATTCACCCCATCACTCAAATTTCCGACGATGAATTTGAAAATCAAAAATTGTGGGACGAGCTGCCGCCGGTGTATTTTTCATTCAATTCAATCAAAGTCAATCCCGGTGCTGCCGAATTGTTAGCAGCGGAAAACAAGCTTGCCTATCAACTTTTTCGCCAGGGAAAACCTTTACCGTTACTGCTGACGCAAAAATTAGGGCAGCAGAAATCCGTCGCGCTGCTTGCTTATGGCGTCTGGCGATGGGATTTGCTGATGTGGGGCATTGGCAAAGACAATCGCGTCTTTCGTCAGTTGCTGAATAATTCCATCCGCTGGCTGGTAAACAAAGAGGACACCAAAACCGTGCGTATTTATCCGACGCAGGAAATTTTTCACGGTGGTCAGGCTATTTCTTTTGCAGCGCAAATTTACACGCCAAATTACGATCCGCTCAACGGAGCAGATGTACGCGTGCAAGTACGCGACACCGAAGGGCGGGAAATTTCTGCTCAGTTGAACCCTGTCGGTGAAGGAAAATACGAAGCATTTCTGGAACCTCTGCCCGGCGGCGATTATTCCTACAAAGGGAGCGCAAGATATCAAAATCGTCAAATTGGCATTGACCAGGGACAATTTTCCGTAGAAGATTTTAATCTGGAATTTACCGAAACAAAAATTAACCAAAAAGCTTTACAACAACTTGCTTTTGTAACTCACGGAGAGTTTATCGCAGATTCGTCGCTGGCGACGCTCAAAGCTAAATTGAATTTCAAACCGCGGGAAAGCAGAATTTCACGTCAATGGCAATTGTGGCATCAAATCATTTTTCTCATCATTGCTATTATTTTACTCGCCATTGAATGGTTTTTCAGGAAAAAATCCGGAATGCTTTAATTATGCCCGGCTGAAAATGCACGAACGGTCCGTTTTACGAAAAAATCAATGACTAATTTGAAACAATAAAAACAATGAAACCTGCCAATAAATATTTGACTGCGGAAGTCATTTCTCACATGCGCGAAGAAATTGATCAGGCAGACGGCAATGAAGTTTTTTTTGTCGGTTATGTCGATGAAACCGGATTGGTGACTTCGATTCAAACCGCTGCCAGAGGAAATGAATTTTCTGTGCTTCATGTGCAGGATTTGTCCGAGCGTTCTGATGTGGTTATTCACAACCATCCTTCCGGCGATCTGACGCCCTCTCCCAATGATATGGCTATCGCCAATGAGCTTTTGCAAGACGGAATTGCCAGTTTCATTGTCAATAATGATGTTTCCGAACTTTACGCCATCGTGGAGCCTTTTGACAAAAAGAAGGAGCTTCCGCTCGACATTTCCCGGATTGTCCATTTTCTTGAGCCTGGAGGTGCCGTCTCCCAGCGAATGCCCCAATACGAATACAGACCGCAGCAATTAGAGATGATTCGTGCTGTAAGCCAGGCATTCAATGAGAAAAAAATCGGCGTCATCGAAGCTGGAACCGGAGTCGGGAAATCAATGGCGTACCTCATTCCTGCAATTTTTTGGACACATACCAACAAACAACGCGCCGTTGTGTCCACGCGAACTATTAATTTGCAGGAGCAACTCATTTACAAAGACATCCCTTTCCTCAAAAAAGCGTTAGACATTGAATTTAAAGCTGTGCTGGTCAAAGGCAGGGGAAATTACATTTGCCTGCGCAAAATAGACAATTTGAAAAAAGATCGGGACTCTCTAATTGAAGACGAACTGCAAGTCGAGGTAAATACTCTATTGGAATGGGCGGAAAAAACAGAGGATGGAAGCAAGTCCGATCTCAATTTTGTGCCCAAAGGTGAAGTGTGGGAATTAATGGCTGCAGAGAGCGATAATTGTTTGCGCGCAAAATGTCCACATTTTCAGGAATGCTTTGTGATGAAAGCGAGGCGACGCGCGAATAAAGCGGATATTTTGGTCGTAAATCACCATTTGCTTTTCTCTGACTTGGCGCTGCGGGCAATGGGCATATTAAATTCTGTACTGCCACGATACCATCACATCATTTTTGACGAAGCGCACAATCTGGAAGACATTGCCACGGATTACTTCGGAGCGCAGGTCACGCGATACGGATTAATCCGAATCCTCCACCGTCTGTACAATCCCAAAGGCAAAAAATCCAGAGGCTATTTGCCTATTTTGGTCACTAAACTGAAAAATTTCTCTTTCAAGGAATCCGACATATCCATAAACACTATCATCAATAAAGTAACTACGGATGTGTATCCGCTTTGCGACTCTTTGCTCACATTAACAAACCAGCTCATGGACGATTTAGCCCATTTTGTAATGAACAAAGATTCTTCCTCATGGAATGAAAGCAAAATTCGACTGACAAAAGCTGTGCGCAATGACTTTGACTGGCAAAATCAAATTTTGGCTCAAGTAGATGCTTTCTTTTCACTGTTAAAAAAATTGATCGCTTTATTGAGAGCAGTTGTTAGCGATATTTACGATCTAAATTTTAACCTGCCGGAAGATATTTATTCTCAGTTACAGGAAATAGAAGTGCAAACCCGGCGACTGAGCAATGCGCTGGAAGCGATTGTTCAAATTATTCTCGAAGACGATGAGGAGCATGTTCGCTGGATTGAAGCAACAAAAAGTAAATGGGGAAAAACCAATGTTCGACTGCACATTTCCCCGCTGGATATTTCCGAGCACATGGAAAGACTTGTTTTCGATAACTACAAGACAGTAATCATGACCTCCGCGACGCTGGCGATTTCCCACAAAAGCGGCAATGATTTTACTTTCTTTTATCAGCAAACAGGTCTCCATCGGATTCCTGCGCAAAAAATCATTCAACGCAAAATCCCGGCGCCGTTTGATTATCAAAAACAGGCAATCACCGCTATCCCCACAGATCTGCCCATGCCGGATGAAAAAATTTTCGGGGACGCAATCTCTGATTTTATTTTGCAAGCCATACAAATTTCCCAGGGACGCGCCTTCATCTTGTTCACCGCTTATGGGCTGCTGAATCGTGTTTACAACGAGTTGAATGAACAATTAGAATCATCCGGAATCACTGTTTTCAAACAGGGACAGTTTTCCAGGACCAAGCTGTTGCAAAAATTCAAAGAAGACAAATCATCTGTACTTTTTGCCACCGACAGTTTCTGGCAAGGTGTGGATGTTGAAGGCGACGCTCTGGAAAATGTCATCATTACAAAACTACCATTTCGGGTACCGTCCGAACCTTACGTGGAAGCCCGTGTTGAATACATTGAGCGCCACGGCGGAAATTCATTTATGGATTATTCCCTGCCACACGCAGTATTAAAATTGAAACAGGGCTTTGGCAGGCTCATCAGAAAAAAGACAGACATTGGCTCGATTTTCATTTTAGATAAACGTATCGTTGAAAAATTTTATGGGCGAGTCTTTTTGAATTCACTCCCTCAATCCCGCATAATCACCGGCGTCTCCAAAGATATCCTTTCACAAGTGTTGGATTTCTTTGCAACCGCTAAAAACAGCGTTTATAAATAATACAATGCTATTTTTTGTCGCAAAATTCACCGACCTGTTGAAAAGTTGTATTATTTTGAACCAATTTGTCCACTTTTTCTACACAATTGTCCCTCATTGATCGAAAATTATGCAATTGCTTACATTCTGCATCTCAATTCTGAAAATGCCAATTTCCAAATTGAAAGACCGCTGGCAGCCATTCCTTTCTAACTAATCACACAATTACTTGGTTTTTATTAACTTAAGATGTTAACCAATTTTATCAATTTAAACCATGAAGACTTATCTAAAAAATATGTTTCAATGCTTTAATACTGTTCAGGGAACAATTTTTGCTAATAATGTACTGATTTTAAAATTGGCAACCCCCTTATCTTTTGTAAAATAATAATTTACGGAGAATTCCCCCATGAACGGCAACTTGATGGTACGTGTCAAAGAGAAACAATACGGTCCAATTTCATCAACAGAATTACGTACCATGGTAAGAAAAGGAAAATTTTCACCCAATGATTACGTTTGGAATGACTCCCAGGAAGAGTGGGTAAAAGCACAAGACATTGAGGCAGTGCGCAAACTTTTTCAGACCGCGCCATTGGAAAACACAGAGCGTAAAGTGATTGCCATTGCCAGCGGAAAGGGCGGTGTCGGGAAAACTGTTATCAGCGCTTCCCTCGGCGTTGGATTGTCAGCTCTGGGCAAAGAGGTCATTTTGGTTGATGCTGATTTCGGCGGAGCCAATCTTCATACATGCATGGGTATTTTAGAGCCTCAATATACATTCTTGGATTATTACACTA
The DNA here is from genome assembly GCA_002085355.1 of Candidatus Zhuqueibacterota bacterium 4484_87. Classification (GTDB taxonomy): domain Bacteria; phylum Zhuqueibacterota; class Zhuqueibacteria; order Thermofontimicrobiales; family Thermofontimicrobiaceae; genus 4484-87. Next base: position 4,443 of record NATN01000183.1, read on the forward strand.
TGAATCGAGAAACGCTGGAAGATATTGTTCTCGATTCTCCGATAGACAATTTGAAGCTTATCAGCGGTGCGTGTGGCACGCTGGGCATGGCAAACCCCAAATTTTCTCAAAAGCAACGACTGATCGGCGAATTGAAAAATTTACCGGCAGATTATGTCATCATGGATTTGGCAGCAGGCTCCTCATTTCACGTCATCGATTTTTTTCTGTCTGTGGATGAAAGTATCATCGTAACCACGCCCGAGCCCATGGCAATTCAGGAATCTTTTGATTTTATCAAACTGTGCCTGTTGCGAAAATTGCAGCAGACTTTCAAGAACGACCAGGAAGCTCTGCGCTTGCTCAATATTGAGGGCGACGGAAATCTCATTTATTTTAATCAGCCACTGGAAGATGTCGTCGGGAAAATCAAAAATTCACACCCCGATATTGCCCAAAAAGTGGAACAGGCGCTTTCCGAATTCAGACCTCGACTGATTTTAAACATGGTCATGGAACCGGATGAAATACGCGAAGGTATGTCTCTCAAAACAGCAGCTTTTGAATTGCTTTCTGTGGACTTGGATTACATGGGCTATGTTGATTACGATGACAATATGAGGCAGTCTGCGAAATCGCTGCGGCCTTTCTTATTGAACAATCCAAATTCTCCGGCTGCGCGCAGCATTGCTAAAATTATCACCCTGAAGCTTTTCAACCAGAAACACATTAGCGCCATGATGAAAAAATGGCAATTACGGCGCAAAGTTTATTCACAGGCCCAGCAGTATCCGACATTCGAAGAGAAAAACAACGATATTATTTGTTCGGTAAAATGTTTTTACTGGGACGAGTGCGAATTCCAGAATGGCGGCATGCCCTGTCGGGTACGCAATCTTCAGCCAACGATGAAATTCTGACAGTAATACAATTAAAATTTTGCCCAAAAAAGCAGACATCCGGCTCAATTCCGAGCGGGATGTTTGCTTTTTTTTATAAATAGGACAAAATGAAATCACAGACAATTTTCACCCCGATCACCAGGCTTTCCTCGTCGAAATCAAAGAACGGATTGTGATGCGGGGCGACCTTTCCCGTTTTTTCATTATTGCTGCCAATAAAGAAAAAACATCCGGGCACACGATTGAGAAATTCGGAAACATCTTCAGCGCCCATTTGCGGCTCGTAATCTACAACATTCTCTTTGCTGACAACTTTCTCCGCAGAACGTCTTACTAACTCTGTAACAACCGCATCATTCACAACTGCCGGAGATGTCTCCGCATTGGTAACCTCAATTTTGACATCAAAACTGCGCTCAATTCCTTCAGCGATTCTCAAAATTTCCGATTGAATTATTTCCGCTGTCTCGCGCGAAAAAGTGCGGATTGTGCCTGATAGAGTTACCTCCCCGCCGATGGTATTTCTCGCCTGTCCGCCTTGAATCTGTCCGATACTGACCACCGCCTTCTCCCTCGGATCCAGCCGGCGGCTGACGATAGTCTGAATTTGCGGAATGAAATGGCTCGCAGCGACAATGGAATCCGCCCCG
>NATN01000019.1 GCA_002085355.1 Candidatus Zhuqueibacterota bacterium 4484_87
ATTTGCGCGACGCGGGAAATTTTTGTATTCGGTGTGACAGAGAGGGGCTCGGTTTCCATAAATCCGCTCACAGGTCTGTTGACGTCCATCAGGGAAACCAATTGGAATAATTTGCGTGTGTCTGCTTCGTCGAGATCGCGCGAAGGGACGAGATAAAAATTGAGCAGCTCCCGTCGGAAAGCGATTCCTTTCAATTCGTCATTTTCAACAACGGGCAGCCCCTCGAAATTATGGTCGCGAAAGATGCGGATAATTTCTAACATGGGAGTAGAAGGCGGCACAGTGATCACGTCAGTCTTGACAATTTCGGCAACGAGGAGGTCACCCAGAGCCTGAGCGTCTTCAAATTTTAACATATTTTTCCTCAAATATTTTATGATGAAAAGATAGTTTTCCCAAAATGGCAGCGAAAAAGCATGTGCACCTGAGGTATTATGGTAAATAAATTCTAAATAAAAAGCAAGCAGAAAGTGATTTTTTGAGACTAATTTGAAATATTTTTATTTTTTCAGTGAGCTATCGGTAAATAGCGGACTATTTTGGCAATGGTGAAGAATTTTGAAGGGAGAAATTGCTGAAACGACTGAACAGAAGTTGGCTGATAAATGCAATAATTGTCCCGGTGATGATCGCAGTCAATGTCATCAAAGGAATGAGATAGAAAATTTCATTCTTGTTGATGATGAGCCAGTTGGCGACAATGAGTTGTGTCAAATTGTGCGTAACTGCACCCAAAATACTCACTCCGAAAATACTGAAAACTTTGTTCAATTTTTCTTTAGCAAAAACCATGATCAGAGTTGCGCACAAGCCGCCGGAAAGACTCAAAAGAAACGTGGGATTGAAAAATGAGCCGAGCAGAATTGATCCCAAAAATATTCTGCTGACGACGACAATGAGCGCCGCGGATGAATCAAGCAGATAGAGTGCGAGTAGTGTGGCGATGTGAGCAAAGCCTAATTTCACCCAGGGCAACGGACGCGGAATAAAAGATTCGAACACAAATAGAATGAGTCCCACACCTATGAGAAGAGCAATTTGAGTGAAGCGTGAATTGCGTCTCACAGAAACAGTTTTATTGAGTGATGACATTCAGAAAATCTTCCTCTTTTTTGCCAATAACAGCGATGACAACCTGATTTGGCACGCAGACAATGAGCTGACCGCCGCGACTGATCCAGCCGGTTTTGACGCAAATTTTTTGTCGGCAGTCAGATTGCAGCACGCGAACTTTTCCTTTGGCAATGGAAATTTGCGTTTCGCCGATGGCGCCGATGACTGTGAAAGTCGTGTCTGCTTTCAGCGGAAACGTGGCAAAGTGTCTGTTCATGATTTTTATTTCCACTGCAGAGCCGGATCCTTCGCTTGACTGTAGCAGCGCCAGAGTCGCGACCGATGAAATAACAAGAAGAAAAACCAGAATTTTATCGCCGTTTGTCAACTGTCGCCAGATGTTCAACCAGGAATGGGTATTATTTTTCTTTCTCATCAAATTGCTATTTCAGAGTGATGGTAAAAAATCGGTACAATTCAAAAACAGATGCCCGCGCGTCATTCTCGCTGAGTGCAGGAGCGTCAAACCAAATTCGAACGCCGATTTCATTGTTTTTCTTTAAATGAAAATTTGCTTTGGGATTATTAGCTATCTTGATTTTAATGATATAATTTCCATCCAAAGATTCGGTAACGAGTTGAACGTCGCCATTGTCCAAAATGCGCTCAAAATGGGCGAGGAATTGCGGACTGTCATCCCAGATCGCCGGTTTATTTGACATCTCACGGATTCTCGCAGATGCGTCAAGGGCGTGCATCTCCATGAAGCGATCAGCGAAGGGATCGGCTACCAGTTGATAGTTGTCTTTTCCGTGTAGCCAGCCGTCATTGTTCAGATCCAAATCCAGATGCAGCCGTACCGGGACATTCATTTCGCAGCCGAAATAGAGAAAATCATCATCCCAGTTGATGAAAATCTTTGGTTGAAGGGGAATGTCCACAAAAAAATTCTCCGGAGAAAAATCCAGTTGGTTAGTGATTTGAAACCAGGTGAGCCATGAATGCTCAAACTGAGGCGTAAAAAAAGGTATTTTATTTTTAATGGCATGCAGCGGCAATGGATCAACACCATCGATGATGCCGTCGTGGTCGGTGTCCGGCGTGTCCGGGCGGGAAGAACGGTAAATTCCTGCCGTAAATTCTTTGATGTCGCTTAAGCCGTCCGCATCGGTATCTTTTTGTCGCTGTCGCGCGTTGTTTTCACTTTTCCAAAGAAAGGATGGATAGCAAAATAATCCCTGAAGTTGCGCCAGGTGTCCGCTTGTCTGCTGAAAAAACTGTCCGTGTTGTCAGCAAGACTCTCCCGTTGATCGCTTTCAGGAAAAGAAGTGACCCGACTTTGTCGGTAACAATACCGAACAGTCTGCCCAATGACGTTCAGAAACGAATGAACAAAGCTGCCGTCGATGGTGTCCTTGTCCGTGGGATAAATTACATCCCCGGCGCCTGGAAAGCGCACTACTGCGTAACCCTTGCCACTAAAAATCTTTCCGCCTCCGAAATCCCTGCCTCCAAAAGGCGGTCTAAAGACAACGGTTATCATGCTGTATTGCGCTTCCAGGATTCCGCGTGCAATTAAATCTTCTTCAACTTTCTTTTTTTCAGGTAAACCGTCTGTCGAGAAAAATGTGACGGATTTTGCTGCATCGATGGTGAGATATGTCAGTGATAAATTTAGTTGACTCGAAGAATTTCTCCAGATAAAATTTCGAGCCACTTCAATACTGCTCTTTATTTTGGAAATTTCATCGGAGGAGATCGTTTTTCCGGCAGAGTTGGAGTAGATTACCACAAGCAACGGCATGGAGATGTACTGCATTGTGCCGGCTTTTGGCGCATCGGCTTGCGGCAAAGCGGTCGCTGAAAAAATGTGTAAAATGATAAAAAAGACAATAATTTTCTGTATCAATGTCATCTGAAGTCCCTTGCTTAATTTATCTGGGAAAGATATTAATGAACAACGGCACCGCAGCCAATCCGGTAATTGACCTTTCAAAATTTCCGTAATTTAAGTAGAGTTGCGATGACCTGCCGCCGTCCAGATTGAGAGCGGATTTTATCTTTAATTCAGGGCGCAACAAAAAATTTTGAAAATCCTGCAATGTAAGTCCGCTCAGATGACTATCGGTCACGGCAAAGATAATGCTGTTGCGATTGTCGATTGCTATACCAGAGCGGCGTTTTATTTTTTGATCGTCTTTCAGACCGGGAATCGGACTATAACCGGAAATCAGCCGCGGAATGGATTGAATCGCTTCGTCAACATCAGAATTTTGAAATTGCGAACGATGGACAATGTACGGTCTGTTTCCCCGCATAAAAAAAACACCTGAAGATTTCATACCTCTTTTGGGCATTGACTGAATCAATCGGCCTTGCTGTATGATGAGCCCCAAGGGACGTCCCTGCGGATCAAAAAAACTACCATTGATTGCTAAAATGGCACCAGTTGCTTGAGCTGCTTCTGCAGCAGTTGTCAAATCTCTATCTCGATGAATTCTCACTACAAATTTATTCGGATCGATGCGAACCATGAATACGGAAATTGTCAAATGACTGAGGTCGCTTTTTGTTTTCACGTCGGCGATTTCAATCCCTGGCCCCAATTTTTGCCAATGGATTTTTTCGTTGCTTTGGTATTGAGAATTCACCGAATCTGTAACGAAATGAGCAGCGCTGCGGAAAGTGTGCGGATATTTGGTATAAAGCACAAATAGAATGACAAGCAAAAACAAAATTTTTCCGCCTGAAAAGCGCGATGTTGAATTATTTTTTCCCACAATAGTTACTTTTCTTTCAAAATAAGCTTTTCGATTGATTTTCAAGTTGAAATCAGGAAATTTCAAGATGGAATGTATGAAAATTTCGTTATAATATAGATAAATGAAAACACAAAATCAAGTTTAATATCAAAAAATGAATACATGTTGCAACTTATTAATATTTTTAATGATATGGCAAATTTTAAAATAGAGAAATTTTTCCTGCATTTTTCTGAAAAAAATAAAATTTTTTTAAACAAACGGGCACAATAGTTGCGTAAAGCAGGGCAAAGGCAATAAAATACTTTTTTTGAACGTATGGGTATGGGATGAAGACGCGACATTCATTGAAATTAATTTTAATAATTTTAATCATACTGAATGCAAATCCAATGAACGCAAAAGGCAAAAATAAATTCGGACTTAAAATTCCCGGGAAAGTTGCTGCTTACTGGAATGAGCACCAACCGCCGGTGCGTTCATTTCTGCCGAACACGTTTCCTCTTTCAATAGATTGGAGTAGTCAGGATAGCCAGGCGAAAAATCAGGCGACGTGCGGCGCATGTTGGGCGTTTGCAGCGGTAGCGCTTGTTGAAAATTTGAGTGGACAGCAGGACCTGGCAGAGCAGGAGATAGTTTCTTGTGCTGCGGGCGATTGCAACGGAGGTTGGTACGGGGATGCCCTGAAATATGTTCATGACAAAGGTCTCTCCCCTGAAAACTGTTACCCCTATCAGGCGACAAACGGCGATTGTGAAAATGTGTGTGAAAATCCTGAATATTTGGTTCAGGTAGAGAATTATGATTATTATGGCCACTGGGGCGTTCCGACGTCGAGTACAGTGAACGATCTGAAATCTTTGCTTCAGACGGGAGCAGTGTGCGTGAGCATGTTGGTGCCGGCTGACGGGAGCTTTGACGGATACAGCGGCGGAATTTATGATTATGAAGGCGGAACGATTTCTTCGGACAGAGGCCATGCCGTACTTGTTGTAGGTTACGATGATAATGACGCGTGTTTTAAAGCCAAAAATAGTTGGGGTGACAGTTGGGGCGAAAATGGGTATTTCCGTATAGCTTATGATGATGTTACTGATGATGTTCAATTTGGCGGGTATGCCTGTACCGCTTCCGGAGCTTATGTTTCTGATCCCACTGCGGTGGAGTTAGCGACGTTTGATTTTCATACGAACAAAAATGAAGTGGAACTCTTCTGGTCCACGGTATCGGAGACAGAAAATTACGGCTTTGATATTCAGCGCAGCAATGGCGGCGCGTTTGAAACGATTGGCTTCGTCAAAGGATTTGGTACGACCAGTGAACCTCAATTCTACTATTTTTCAGACGAAAATTTGACCGTGGGTGATTATCAATACCGGTTGCGCCAGATTGATTTTGATGGAACTGCACATTTCAGTCCGGTGGTCAAAGTCAGCATCAGCGCCCCGGGAGATTTTCGGTTATCACAGAATTATCCGAATCCGTTCAATCAGGAAACTGTTTTCTATTTTGAAGTGCCTCATTCAGCCGAAGCCACTTTGAGCGTTTACAATATGATCGGTCAAAAAGTAAAGACCCTTTTTCAGGGGCAGATTTCGCCGGGATATTTTTCTGCACAATGGAACGGTGCAGACGATTTCAGTCGGCTTTTACCGAGTGGCGTTTATTACTATCAACTGCAAAGCGCAGATTTTAAAGCTACGCGACGAATGATTATTGTGAGATAAATTTATGACCTAAATTTGAGCCCTATAAATCTCCTCAATACATGGTTCCTCCCTTAATTGATGTTGCCATTGTGATCGAGTAACCCCTTGCTTTCGGGCAGGGGGTTGCTTTTTTATGGGAAATCGTATTTAAAAGAGAATGGAACTAGCGCTGATTCATAAAGCAGGAACTTTCCGGATTTGTAGGAATTTTTGGATAATGCCCAGCTTGATTTGAGTATTTCCTAAAAAAGTAATCTTCATTGTTATCTCTACCGATATTTTTGAAGGACTTTTTCTAGAGATACTGCCTTGAGCTTTCCTTGATCATAAGCATCAATCCTGTCTTCAGCCTCTTTAGCCCATAATTCGTCAATTTCTTTATCGGGCTTATCAAGAGTGGAAATCAGCTTATCGATGAGTTGAGCCTTTTCAGAGGGGCTAAGCGTTAAGGCGTTTTTAAAAATATCATCTGTAGAAGTCGTTTTTTCCTCCTTAAGGTTTCCTAATTATTCCAAATCGTTTCCTCAAAATCATCATGCAGAACGAGTTTAGCTAACTTTTTCCCACTCCCAACTTCAGTCAGGTTAAAGTTTTTATTATGTTGTTTTTTTTATTATTGGAGCAGGATATTCAATAATGAATTTTCATTTTATAATAACAAAAAGAATCCGATTTGTCAAGTAAAAAGTCATAATAACCGATAAAATTGCGCTCGCTATTCTGATTTGTATGTTGTTTTTTGGATAGGGCAGTTTGTAACAAAAAAGCCCGATTCCTTCAAAAAAGCGGGCTTTTTGGCTTTATCGTCAATTATTCCTCCCCATGCGGCGGATACAAATCTTCCCACCATTCGGATTGCCCTTTGAGCCAGCGGTCGAACCAGGCGATTATTGTCTTTGTCCATAGTTTTCGGCGTTGATACGCCATGATGTGATGATTCTGTCCTTCTATCTGGACCAATTCCACCGGTTTGCCCAGCAATTTCAGTGCTGTATAGAGCTGAATACTTTCGCCCGGAGGGACATTTGTGTCCACTGTACCGTGGAGCAAAAGCAGCGGTGTTTTTATTTTGTCGGCGTGGAAAAGCGGACTCTGATCTACATAAATGTCGGGTCTGTTCCAGGGGAAGCTGTTGGCAGTAGCAACGGCGCTGTAGAGATAGCCCCAGTAGCCTTCTCCCCAGTAGCTGGGAATCATGCTGATCCCAGCGTGCGCAATAGCGGCAGCGAACATGTCCGTCCTTGTTTGCAACAGCATGGTCATGAATCCGCCGTAGGAGGCGCCCATGCAACCCACGCGATTCCGATCCACAAACGGGTGTGCAGCGAGAAATTGTTTTGTGCCGTCGATGATCTCGTCAGCGACAATCTTGCCCCAGTCATTCACATGGCGGGCGGAGAATTTTTGCCCGAATCCGACAGCGCCACTGGGCTGGAGCACGTACACCACGTAGCCATGTGCCGCGTACAGGTTTTTCGGATATCTGCCGCCGAAATCACGCGTCACTGGCGTGGTGCCACCGTAATAATAAACGATGCACGGATATTTTTTATTTTCATCGAAATGGGGCGGATAGTAAATGCGCCCCTCAATGTTATCACCGAGTTTATTTTTGAATGTCCAGCGTTCCACCTTGCCAAATTGTACCTGTGCGAAATCTTTTTGTGCCGGATCGTAGAATAGCTCAACTTTCCCCAATTTTAAATTTAACCAGTAACTTTTCCACGGTTGATTGGCGCGGCAGCCGCTGAATACAGTGACCGGCTTCTTTTTTGCAAAATCAATGGCGCTGATGACTTCAGTTTTCGTGTCGATTTTTTGGAATGTTCTTCGTTTAACATTGTAGCGGTACAGAGAAACAAAACTGCGATCTGTCGTGACGAAATAGATTTTTCCGTCGGTCGGATTCCAAAACGCCAGATTGATTGTCGGAGGAAAATTCAGCGTGATGGGATCGACTTTTTTCGTTTGCAGATCAAAAATATAAGCCTGCGTGTCGTAATCGTTGGGAATCGTGCCTTCAGGGAGGTTGATGCCGATTTTGCCAAACATGGAGGGGCCGCCTGTGACGAGTAGCTTTTTTCCGTCAGGTGACCAACTCACGCTACCCTGCCATTTTTTAGTCCATATCGAATCAATTTCCAGCGTCTCGAGATTCAGCGAGTAAAGCGTATTTTCAGAGTAAGGGCGCTCGGAAAAATTTTCCTGGGAGATGGTAAATAAAATTTTTCCGCCATCCGGACTAATGTCGTTCAGGTTTGTGCTTTCCAGACCGCTGGTGAGGCGCATTTTTGTCCCGTCAGGATAGTTCACACGATAAAGGAAATCTCTGTCCCGCCAACCCGGAAGCCGATCGGGCATCCCTTCCAATTTTTTCAATTTGGTCTTTGGCGCAGCATGTTTTTCTGTCACGCTGTAAATCAAAAACGTTCCGTCAGGGCTCCAACGATAGGACCTGAAGTTACGAATATTTTTCAGCAGGGAAATTTTTTCACCGGTCTGCAAATCGGAAATCCATAACGTTATACCCGCTGATCCTGAAGTCAGATACGAATAGCTGTTTTGTAGCGGTGCCCATTTGAATTGACTGATTCTGCCCAGCCCGCGGAATGAGCGAAGGAGTCGCCCGTCGGCGTAACGACGAATTTCCAGCCAGGTTTCGTATTTATCGCCTGGCGGCAGGCTCTTGCGAAGAGTCAAAGCAACAAATTTCCCGTAGGGAGAAATGGACAATCTGGAAATTTCAGGTTCGTCCAACAAATTTTTGATATTCATGAAATGCGTCGCGTCGGTTGACCAGTTCAAATCGCTCGCAACGTGATTTCCCGAGACTGAGGCTTTGGCAGAGATCTCCCAGGGAGCGCTGCAATTCGGATCGAACAAAGTTTTGATTAAAAGCAGGTGCTTACCGGGTTCCACCTTAACTGTTGCCTTGGTTTGGGCGGAAGTTTTTTTACTAGCGTTTGCTTTATTTCGCCTGCCGATTTCCTTCCCGTCAAAATAAACGATTTGCAGGTGTGGGTTTTTTACCGTCAATTTTATTTCCAACCATCTGTTTGCAGTCAAATAGGCGGCAGCGAAAGCTTTTTGCGGCATCTTTTTGTTTAGCAGCGTGATGCGCAGAGAGGAATCGGTTTGCATTGTCCAACGCAGTTTTCTCTCTCCAAACCCGGGAATCGTTTTGTCCAGTGCTGGTGACAATTTTCTCGAATCTAAATGTTCGAAATTCAGCAGATTTTTGAGTTCGAATTTTTTGCCGGAAAAATTCTTCTTTTCGTGAAAAATCGGCAGGGGTGTTTCCATCGGTCCTAAAATGAGCCAATTAGTGACAGTGATGTCAATGCTTTTTTCGGCTGCGAAAAGCGGCAGGCTGAAAATCAGGGTGAGCAAAAGAACAAAAACAGAAAGAATTGATGACTTTGTACGCATATCGAGTTTCTCCGTTATTTGGACATATTCGAACCCATTGTTCTCGAAGTAACTACTTGAATGGGAATTAGGTGAGAAAATTTATTGACATGGGTGTCGATTTTGAAATGAAAAAGAATGCTCTGCAATTGAAAAACCATCATTCCATCTCTTGGCTGAAAAAAGACGGATTTCCCGGATAATGAAAATTTCGTGCAGCCATCCGCGCGGAATCGGATGACTGCAGTTTGAAAAAATCAGGCTCGGGAGACATACGCGCCGGTGCGCGTGTCAATGCGAATAGTATCGCCTTCATTGATGAAGGGCGGAACTTCCAGTCGGGCGTTTGTTTCCAGCGTGACCCATTTTGTGACATTGCCAGCCGTGTCGCCTCTGACCGCAGGCTCTGCTTCGATGACTTTGAGGTCTACCGTTGTCGGCAATTCCGAAGTAATGGGCGTTTCGCCATGGAAAAGTACTTTGACCAACATGCCTTCTTTCAAAAACTTTGTCTGATCTTCAATCATTTCGCCGGGCAGGGGGATTTGTTCAAAGGTCTCTGTATTCATAAAATAATAATTTTCAGTGTCCGAATAAAGGTATTGCATCTCCTTTTCATCGAGCCGTACGGCTTCAACTTTGTCAGTTTCACGAAAGGTGTTGTCGATAACGCGTCCGGTTTTTACGTTTTTCAGTTTTGTGCGCACCATTGCTCTGCCGCGGCTCTGGGTGACGTGTTGAAATTCAGTGATCAAATAAATATCATTATTGAACATGATCGCCATCCCGCGGCGAAATTCAGAAATTGAAGCCATAAATTTCTCCTTCTAATTTTTTATGGTTATTTTTTGATTCGCGATTTTCAATAACAAAGTTCAATTTTTTTTATGCTGCACTTCCCCCAAATTAAAAAAGACAAATGAAAATACAAAAATAAAAAGGAAAAATCAAGAATTTCTTTCGCGATTTGGTGCGTCCGATTGTTCTGAAGACCAAAGAATGTGTGCAAAATAGTACTTTTTTTATCCCAATTGGGAACAATCCTTGAGGGTGTGAGTTAAAAAAGCCAACATTTTGAAAAATTTTCATCTTTTTTCTTGACTATTTCATTCTATTTGATTATATTTAGCGCGCTATGGCAAAGAAAAATAAACAAACAAAAAAGAAAAAACCTTTTCGTTACGATTTACCATTCGGAAGAGAGAATTACATCATCTTTTTAATCGGTGTTTTCGTAATAATCCTGGGTTACATTTTTATGGCGCAGGGACCGGCTGACAGTTTCTGGTCATTGACACTGGCGCCGATTTTGCTGGTCATAAGTTATTGTGTGATATTTCCATTTGCCATAATTTATCGAAAAAATGCTGCACCGGTCAATGCTTCCGATGCTGAAACCGGGAATTAGCAGTAAATATTAGATTTTTAAAATAGAATCACCACGATAAATCCTGGGCGGTTAGCTCAGTTGGTTTAGAGTACCTGCCTTACAAGCAGGGGGTCACTGGTTCGAGTCCAGTACCGCCCACATGAAAATGAGGTGCTGGCTCGGAGTCAGTATCTAAAGACAAGAATTGAACGGGGTCGTGGTGCAGCTTGGTTAGCACACCGGCCTGTCAAGCCGGAGGTCGCGGGTTCGAGTCCCGTCGGCCCCGCTCATCGAAAAGGGCTATCTCGCGAAGGTAGCCCTTTTTTCGTATGCGGGAAAAATGTCAGGATGAAACAGGACGAATATTTCACTATCACGGCAGCGAAACAGGCTGATATAAAAATCAAAGGATCGCGTTTCATCGGTACAGCAGCGCATGTCACAGACGAAGACGAAGCGAAAAACTTCATCCGGGAAATTGCCGGACGCTACCACGATGCAACGCACAACTGCTTTGCTTACGTGGTTGGATTCCCGCCGCAGCAAATTGCCCGCTTCAACGATGACGGTGAACCCGCCGGAACTGCGGGACAGCCCATTCTCTCAGTTATTCAGGGGCAAAATCTCAATTTCGTGGCAGTGGTCGTCACCAGATATTTTGGCGGGACAAAGTTGGGGAAAGGCGGTTTGATTCGCGCTTATTCCGACTGCACTCGTGCTGTACTGGAAAATTGTCGTATTGAGAAAAGATACATTTACGAAAAAATTTCCATCGTTTTTCCCTATGATTTGACGGGCGTCGTGATGCGGACGATTTCGCAATTTAGCGCAAAAGTGGATCAGTCAATATATGATCAGGACAGCCGCCTGCGTGTTTCCGTTCGTCGTTCTGTTGCTGATGATTTCAGAAAACAATTGATTGAAGTGACTTCCGATAAATTAACTTTTTTGTGAGAATGCACATAAGTTCGCTCGAAATACAATTAGGGCTGATCGTTTTAGGCCTGCTCATGTCCGCCTACTTTTCCGGCACGGAGACAGTTTTTTTGTCGGCGAGTCGGGTCCGCATAGAAATTCTTTTCCGCCGGCGCGTGAAGAGTATTCGCCGTATTTACGATTTTATCAGCAAACCGGAGACATTCATCGTAACTACGCTGGTGGGCACAAATCTTGCCAGCGTGCTTTTTTCCACAGTAGTTGTCTTGGTGCTGCAAGATTCTGTGGACGAATTTCTCATTGTGCTCATTTCCACAAGCGCGTTGTTGCTGTTCGGAGAGATAATTCCCAAATCCGTGGGCCAGGAATTTTCCAATCAGTTGCTTCCCGTAACCGGAGCAATGTTGAAAATTTTCAGAGTTCTCTTTACGCCCATTAATTTTTTGCTATTGGGCATCACGAATTTTTTTCTCAAGCGGCTGAATTTGAAAACACACGCTGATTTTCAAACTGTGTTCACACGAAAAGATATCATCAAGGTGCTGCGGGAGAGCGAGCGAGGCGGCGCCATTAAATCCAAAGAAAGCCGGCTGATTCACAAAATTTTCGATTTGCGGAAAACCAGGCTAAAAGATTCCATGGTGCCGCGAACCGAAATTGTCGCAGTGCCAAAAGATGTTTCTCTCGAAGAATTGAGCGAAACGTTTCGCAAATCCGGTTTCTCCCGATTGCCGGTGTTTGAAGATTCCGTTGACAATATTATTGGCATTGTTTATGCCAAAGATTTGCTCACAGAACCCGAGTCTCTGGATGAAATTTTGAAAGAGGCAATCTTTTTCCCCGATTCAAAACCAGCGTACAAGTTACTCGTGGAATTCAAGCAGAAAAGAATCAGCATCGCCATTGTGTTGGACGAATATGGCGGTACTGCCGGGTTGATCACTGTTGAAGATTTGGTGGAAGAACTTGTCGGTGAAATTTACGACGAGTTTGACATTGACCATGAAAAAATGTACCGTAAGCTTAATGCAACCACTTTCAGTGTTGACGCTCGGGCAGAAATTGATGAACTCAACGAAAAATTCAATTTACATCTCCCCGAAGAGGAATCCTATTCCACGCTTGGCGGATTCATCATTGAACAATTGGGCCATATTCCTAAACCTGGGGAAATGCTTGCTGGTGATAATTGGCGTATCAAAATAGAGAAAGCAGATGAGCGCCGGGTGATCCGTGTCCGTTTGATCAAGAAACAATCCTGACTTTTCCCCCCTCTCACATATTTTTGTGAATTTTTCACTGAGCGAATTGAAGCGTGTAAAAATTACTTTGCCGAAGTATAGCTCTATTTTCTTTGATATTAGTAAGTTACGCGTAATCGGAAAATAATCGGGCAAATTTTACTCGATTTCAAATTGTTGGCAACCACCACTCTTTTAAAATTATTCCACAAAATATTTATTGTAACATTAATAAAAATAATATATTAAATATTACATTCAAAAAAGTTATCCGTTTCGGCATTCCTTTTGCATATTAGCGAAAAAAAATGTGGAGGATGTGATGCGGATAAAAATGGTTTTTTTGTTAGCAGTTATAGTGTCATTTATTAGTTTTGGCGCGAAAATTTTCAGTGGAAATGGGGCGAATTGGCACAATACAGCGACAGTCGGCGAAATGTCGCACGATGAATTTTTTCGTCGTCTTTCACAGCGGTACTATGGTACGACAGAATTTGCTGAAGAGTTAGCTTTGGTCAATCGCGCGCTGGAGTTTATGCCTCTCGATGAAATCAAAAGCACCGATCTCATTATACCTGACCAGTCGTCTATCTCCCGGCTGCAAGCAAGGCAGACGATGAATGTCGCCGACGATGAAAGATCGCCTCTGGCATTACGTCAACAGCACCAGTCGCTCAATTGGTCCGTGATGCAGGTACTTCTCTTGTTCATCGGTCTCAATCAGATGGTTTTACCTCTGTTGGCGGGAGTGGTCGCGTTGATTTTTCTGGTAAAGTTATTTCGCGCGTTTCGAAATGAAAGACATCGGGAAAAAAGTGCTGCGACAACAACGACCCAATTTGCCAAAAACAGCGACCGAATTCTCGTGGAGTTTGATGTAACGCAGCTTAATGAAAAGAAATAAAAAATTGTCGAGATTTTTCGGTTTTTTGATCGGTGCAAAAAAAAATCAGAAAAATGAAACCAATGGCTTGATTGAATAGTTATTTGATCAAGCCATTTTTTTTATTGATATTTTTGCGCCATTGTTTACTGCATGCATTCAGAGAAAATGAGTTTATCTCGAGTATCAGATTTTTTGCGGCGGAACTTTTTGAAATGCAAGAAGTTGAAATTTTGTTAACATTTTTTGCTTTATCATATTTGAAAACTTAAAATTAGCGCAGTTCCACAATGCATTTATCAATTGAATACCACAAATGCTGAACAATATTATTCAGGGAGGCCTATTTATGAAACGCGTTGCTACTGTTGGTATTATTTTAATTCTGTTAATTTCCATCATCGTTAGCTGCAGTCAGAAGAAAACCAAAGAGCAGCTTTTAGCTGAGGCTCTCAAGTATGAAAAAGCTGAAGATTTCACCAATGCTGTGGCAACATTGAATAAATTGGTGGAAGAATACCCACAGGCATCTGAATTGGATTCAGTTTTATTTCAAATTGGTCAAATCTACTCAAATAATCTCAGCGATTATGGGCGAGCCGTCAGCGCTCATGAAAAACTCATCCAGGTACGCCCGCAAAGCCCAATCGCTGCCCAGTCTCTTTTTATGATTGGTTTTCATTTTGCCAATAACATCAAAAATCTGGACAGCGCTAGAGTCTATTATGAAAAATTCATTGAAAAATATCCGGAGCATGAATTGGTCACTTCCGTAAAATGGGAATTAGACCATTTGGGTCAGGATATCAATGAGATCGATCTCTTTCAAAACGAAAAAACCAGCAAAAATTAATATGCGGCGCATTAAGAGCGGAGACGATTGTCTCCGCTTCGTGCATGTGGGTTTCTGCATCTGAAAAGAGATCGCGAAAAAAGCCGACAATTTGGATCTGGTTCGGGGCTCGCGATACAATTTTTTGCTTCACAGCACAGCTTTTTCAAGCTGCCTGTTTTTTTCTTTCATTTATTAAAACTTTTTGATCGAATGATTCGTCACATTATTTGAATTATTTTCAAGAGGGTACGATGAAAAAGATCGCATCTTGTTTGTTCATAAATTTTCTGTTGTTGATATTTATAACTTTCCCCTACGGTAAGGTACGAGCGCAAGATTCGACCAGTGCAGCTCTATCTTCGGAGATACGTATTACGAGCACGGTGGACACCAAGCAAGTTCCGCTCAATCGAACAGTCAAACTGACTGTGCGCGTGGAATGGTCAGGTGATGTGAGCCGTTACCAAATCAGCGACCTGGAAGATCCAGTGCTCAATAATTTAGAAACATATTCAACTTCCAGTGCTGATTTTCGTACAACTGAGAATGGCGTGCAAAAAGCTGCTCGTACATTCGAATTTGTCCTCCGCCCCAAAACTCTCGGCATGGCTTACATTGAAAGAACCACTGTCAAATATATCGATACCGAAACCGGCGAAGGTCATTCATTGGCAACAAATCGCATCAACATCGAAGTCGTGGAATCTGTTCCGGAAGAAACTGCAAAACACAATTTGTGGTTTTGGCTGTTTGCCGTTGTATTGCCAATTTTGTTCGCTGGAGCAGTTGGTTATCTTGTCAAAAAGAAATTGGATCAGCGGAAGCAAAAGCAGTTTTATGTGCCTGTTAAATCATTGGAAGAAGAATTTCTGGACACGCTTCACAAATCTCTATCAGCGGATCGCGTACAGCCAAATTTAAACCAGGGCTATTATGTGCTCTCGAAAATAGCGAGAAGATATCTGAAAGAAAAGTATGATATCGATGCGCTTGAATTGACGACTGATGAAATTTTGGAGACATTGTCTGACAGGGAAGACATGGATGAGAATTTAATCGATATGATCGATGAGGTTTTGCGTACTTGCGATTTGGCAAAATTTTCCGGCAGTCAGGGCGATATCAACGAATACCAGCGGTTGTACACTTTGTTCGAGTCAATTCTGGAAAAAAATCACATGAAAAACGGGAACAGTGAATCGGAATAATCATAACTTGCAGGCCTTTTCTTATATCGGAATTGTGAGAGTTGGGGATGGGATAACGATGTTGAAAATTTCTACAGGAAAAAATCTGGTATTTTAGAATAAACAGAAAGATAATTTGGATATCACAGGAGGAAAAATGAACGTTGATATTCAGGCATTAAATGAGAAGATTAAAAAGGAAAGCCAGTTTGTCGATAAAATTACCGACGAAGTGGGGAAGGTCATTGTCGGTCAAAAATACATGATCGAGCGTTTGCTCATTGGTTTGCTTTGTAACGGACACATTCATCTGGAGGGTGTACCGGGACTCGCAAAAACCATGGCTGTGAAGACCCTTGCAAATACGATTCAGACTAAATTTCAAAGAATCCAGTTCACGCCGGATTTGTTGCCGGCGGATTTGATTGGTACGCTGATTTATGACCAAAAATCAGGTGAATTTTCCACGAAAAAAGGACCGATTTTTTCCAACTTGATTCTTGCCGATGAAATTAACCGCTCTCCGGCAAAAGTGCAATCCGCGCTGCTGGAAGCGATGCAGGAGCGGCAGGTGACAATTGGCGAAACTACTTACAAATTGGACGACCCGTTTCTTGTTTTGGCGACGCAGAACCCGATCGAGCAGGAAGGAACTTATCCTTTACCCGAGGCACAGATTGACCGTTTCATGCTCAAGTTATCCATCGGCTATCCCACCAAAGAAGAGGAACTGGAAATAATGCGGCGGATGACGCAGGGAAAAATTCCTGTCGCTAAAGCCGTTGTCAAGCCCAAAGAGATCATCAAAGCCCGCTCTGTTGTGGGCGAAATTTACATGGACGAAAAAATTGAGCGTTACATCGTCGATATCGTGTTCGCGACGCGAAATCCGGCTGAATATGAACTCTCTGATTTGGCCGACTTGATTCAGTACGGTGCCTCGCCGCGTGCGTCGATCTATCTGAAAATGGCTGCTAAAGCGCACGCATTTTTGCGTCACCGTGGTTATGTGACGCCGGAAGATGTTCGTGCCATCGGCATGGACGTGCTGCGTCATCGCGTCATTGTCACGTACGAGGCTGAAGCGGAAGAAGTGACTGCAGAGGATGTGGTACGAAAAATTTTGAACAGAATTGAAGTGCCCTGATTTGAGTTTTTTGAAAAAACAAAAGCGAAATTGTGAGATATGATCCCAAAAGAAGTATTAAAAAAAGTCAAACGAATCGAGATCGCTACCAGAGGTCTGGTCAATGATGTGTTTTCCGGGGAGTACCATTCCGTATTCAAAGGCAGAGGAATGGAATTCTCCGAAGTGCGCGAGTATCAACCCGGAGACGATATTCGTACCATCGACTGGAACGTAACAGCGCGCATGGGGCATCCGTTTGTGAAAGTTTTCGAGGAAGAACGCGAGTTGACCGTCATGTTGCTGGTCGATGTAAGTTCATCAGGAGAATTCGGTACTTTTGAACGGATGAAGGCAGAGATCGCCACGGAGATTTGCGCTCTGTTAGCTTTTTCCGCCATCAAAAATAACGACAAGGTGGGGCTGATAATTTTCACCGATCAGATTGAAAAATTTATCCCGCCCAAAAAAGGAAAATCCCATGTGCTGCGCGTGATTCGTGAGTTGCTCTATCACAAACCAGAAGGAACGAAAACAGATATCTCCAGTGCTCTGGAATATCTGAATCGCGTCACCCGGCGGAGGAGCGTTGTTTTTCTGGTTTCGGACTTCATCAGTTCCGACTACGACAAGGCTTTGCAAATCGCCAATCGCCGGCACGACATCGTTGCCATAACAGTGACTGACCCCCGCGAAGTTGAAATGCCAAACGTGGGATTTGTTGAATTGGAAGACGCGGAAACCGGTGAAATTGTGCTGGTGGACACGTCAGTGGGCAGTGTTCGTCAGCTCTATCAGCGGAACACAACGAAAGAGATCGAATCGCGGGAAAAACTTTTCCGTT
>NATN01000020.1 GCA_002085355.1 Candidatus Zhuqueibacterota bacterium 4484_87
ATGACCAACACGCTTCTCTTCTCAATTGACTGATCGAATAACTTCCTCAAAGATTCGTTCAGATTTCTCCTTTCCAATGCCTGCTGCAACCGCTCTTTATTTTGCTGACAAATTTGCGATAGCTGAAGCGATAATTTGTAGATACAATGAGAAATTTCTGACGGTGCATCTGGCGTGAGGCAGTCTGTTTGTTCGACCATTTTCTCAAATCTGGGATCGGGTAAAAATTCACTGATCAAAATTAGCGCTTTTTGAAAATATTTCAAATAATCGGAGAACAAAATTTTTGCTTCCGGAGGAGCCGTCTGAGTTGCAAAACAGCCATAGTAGTAAAGAGTCGGCATGGCACGCACAAGGGGGAGAGGAATATCTTTAATCACGTTGGGCGCTCGCATGATTTGTTCCTCCTTTTATTTTGTTGAATAAGTGCTGGGCGAAAACTTTTTAATGAATGCGAAACTCGTGGCTCTCCACAAAATCTTCAATCAAGTACCAGAAATCTTCTACATCCAAAGTCATAATGACCAAATCGCGTCTCCTGCCGCGGATATCCGTCACATGTTTTTTCAGCCGGGCTTCTTCCCGGAACCCCATTCGTTCAAAAGCAGCAATGGCAGATTCCTGGACATCTGTCATCTCTGCCTGCAATTTGTAAATTTTCGACTTCAGCGCGCGAAAAAATAATTCCCGCACGAGAATGGTCGCCAGTCCCCGGCGCTGAAAATCCGGCGAAACCAGCACGCGGATTTCTCCCAGATTCCGCATCCAGCCGAATTCAGGTCTGAACAGCGTCCCGATGGCAACTATTTTATCGCGTTCAAAAACCAGAATCGGAAAAGCATTGTTATAATCCAGATTACCAAAGCGACTCTCGACATTTTTTCGATCAGTGACATCGACACGCAGAAAAAGCCTGTCCTTTTCAGGAATGGTGCGGTAAAACTCGACAAGACTGTCAAAATCATTGTCAGTCATCACCCGAAATGTCACCTCTTTCCCGTCTTTTAACTGAACATTCTTGGGATAATCAGCCATGTTGCCCTCCCTTTTTATTCTTAAAAATACGAAATTTAGTTCAGCAGTTGAAAAAATACGCACAATTCGGATCAGGAATGTAATATTAAAGATCAACGGAGTCTGTGGTCATTTTCAGGTATTATTCACGAGTGAGAATTTTGAGGAGTTCAGTGCCGTGTTTATAACAGTATAATTAAAAAATGGCGCAAAATCAAGCAATTTTTTGATTTTTCTCCGCTGAATTTTTCTCGCTATTACCACGACTTTTTTTTACAAATTATTGCAAATTCTGCTTGCATAAAGTGATTGAATTGATTATATTAGCACCTTGTTTGGCAAAAATAGGAGGTGAAATTATGGAAACAATGGAGACTTTTAAATGTCTGCGTTGCGGTCACACTTTCCAAGACAAATATGACGCGAAAGTACTCAAAGAGCGCTCATGTCCGAGATGCAATAGCAACAGCATCCGGCTCATGAAACAAGCTAAAGATAAATGATTCAGTACAAAAAAATACCAGTAAAAAGGACAAGAGACGAGACATGGAAAAAACAAAAAAACTTCACAAGATCGAGATAATAGAAGAGTTATGCAAAGGATGTGATATTTGCGTACAGTTCTGCCCCTTCGATGTTTTGGCCATGAATGGCCCAGTAGTAGAAGTCGTGAATCTGGAAAAATGTACAGCATGTGGATTATGTGAGCTCCACTGTCCGGATTTTGCGATTATTGTCACTAAAAATAAGTAATTTCAAAAAGCGTTTCCTTAAAAAATCTTCATATCGGAAAACAATAATGATGTTCCTGATATTTAAATCTGCGAGGAAATTTTTTAATTAAATTTGTGCCAATCTGAATTGATAGTTTTATAATTTTACCAAAAGGAAGTCCCAGTCAATGGAAAATCAAAAACAAGTTCGTGTAATGACTGGCAACGAGGCATGTGCAGAAGGCGCTATTGTTGCCGGTTGTCGATTTTTTGCAGGTTATCCAATTACTCCTTCTTCAGAGATTGCAGAAATATTATCTTATTTGCTCCCCAAAGTGGGCGGCAAATTTATTCAAATGGAAGATGAAATCGCTTCCATGGGGGCAATAATTGGTGGATCTCTTGCCGGTGCCAAAGCAATGACAGCAACCAGCGGGCCCGGTTTTTCACTAAAACAGGAAAATTTAGGTTACGCCTCATTGGCGGAAGTGCCCTGCGTGGTGGTAGATGTAATGCGCGGAGGACCCAGCACAGGTCTTCCCACGCTGCCGTCACAGGGGGACATCATGCAGACGCGTTGGGGCACTCACGGCGATCATCCGATCATCGTTCTGATGCCTAGCGGAGTCAGAGAAGTTTTTGAACTGACAGTACGCGCCTTTAATCTTGCCGAGCGTTATCGTGTGCCAGTTGTTTTACTCATGGACGAAATCATCGCCCACGTCAGCGAAAAAGTGACACTGCCTGATGTTTCGGAATTGGAGATCGTAGAACGCACAAAGCCCACCATCCCGCCGGAAGAATTTCTCCCTTATCAAATGACAGAAAGTGATATCCCGCCATTCGTCAGTTTTGGCGAAGGCTATCGCTATCATGTGACAGGCCTGGTACACGACGAAACGGGATTTCCCACAAATAACAACGAAGAAATTAACCGCTTTCTCAACCGGTTGAATCGAAAAGTGATCCGATACAAAGATGAAATCATTGAGTTGGAGAATGAGAAGGACGAAGGTGCGCGAATCGGCATTTTCTCATTCGGATCGACATCCAGATCAGCCAGACAGGCGATTGCTATGGCGCGCGACAAGGGAATTAAAATACATTCCATTCGCACCAAAGTCATCTGGCCTTTTCCGGATGAACAGATTCTGGAAATGGCGGAAAATGTGGATTACATCATCGTTCCCGAACTCAATTTCGGACAGGTAGCCCATGAAGTGGAGTGGGCATCCCGCGGCAAATGCGAAGTCATAAAAATAAACCGCGTGGATGGCGAGCCGATAAATCCACTGCAAATTTTAGAGACTATTGAAAAATTGGCTAGCAAATAAAATTTCGTCAGTAACAAATTTCAAAGCATAAAATTACCATTTTTTATCCGATTATAAAAAGGGAAAACAATGTTTAATTATGAAAAATATTTACGAATGGACAAACTGCCTCTCATCTGGTGCGCCGGATGCGGCGATGGCATTGTCTTAAAATCAATGCTGCGGGCAATTGACAGAACAGGTTTGTCGAAAGATGAAATCGCTATGGTATCAGGAATCGGCTGCTCCAGCCGCCTGACCGGATATGTTGATTTTAACACATTACACACTACGCACGGCAGGGCTATTGCTTACGCTACCGGCATAAAAATGGTAAAGCCGGAAATGACTGTGATTGTTGTCACTGGCGATGGCGATGCCACAGCAATCGGCGGCAATCATTACATACATGCTGCGCGTCGAAATATTGACCTGACAGTCATTTTGTTCAACAACCATATTTACGGCATGACCGGCGGTCAGGTTTCTCCGACGACACCCGGCGGTTTTTTCGCAAGCACAGCGCCGTATGGGAACCAGGACAACGCTTTCAATATCAGCGGACTGGCTCAGGCAGCAGGCGCAAGCTTTGTCGCCCGTGGCACAGTTTATGATGCTGTCAAACTTGACCGAATGATCGAAAAAGCAATTCTCAAAAAAGGATTTTCCGTTGTGGAAGTGATGACTCCCTGTCCCACAGCTTTTGGGAGAAGAAACCGCCTCGGCAACGGCGCAAAGATGATCATGGACTTGAAAAAAGTATCAGTTTCCGTGGAAAAAGCAGCCAAAATGGAAGTCGAAGAATTGAACGATAAAATCGTCACTGGAATCCTCATGGATGTGGATAAGCCTGAATACACGGAAAGATATTTAAAATTAATGGAAAAACTCCAAAACCAAAGTAAATAAAAATCACCGGGAGATAATTTGATATGAGCTATCGTTATGAAATACGATTAAGCGGAGAAGGCGGCCAGGGTCTGGTTTTGGCGGGCAAAATTCTGGCTGAAGCAGCGGCGATTTATGACGGCAAAAATGCGACTCAAAGTCAGTCCTATGGTCCGGAAGCGCGTGGTGGTGCCAGTCGATCGGAAGTTATCATTTCTGACGAGGAGATCGATTATCCGAAAGCAATGCATCTCGATTTCCTGTTGGCGCTCACTCAGGAAGCTTGTAACCGGTACTCAGGAGATTTAAAGGAGAATGCGATTTTGCTGGTTGATGCCGATGCAGTGAAGACACTTCCTCAAGTCAAGGCGACTATTTACAAGATGCCAATCATCGAAATCGCCCGCAATGAAGTAGGCAGAGTAATGGTCGCCAATATTGTGGCATTGGGAATTTTGCAGGCGCTGACAGACATTGTGAGCTACGAAGCTCTGGAATCAGCAGTGCTGGCGCGCGTTCCCAAAGGCACAGAGGAAATGAATCAGCGGGCACTTTCCATTGGCAGAAAATACGGATTAGAAATAGCGAAGAAATAGCCAGTAGCGAAGTGAATATTTTTTCAAAGATTGAAGCTTGAAGGCAAGCAGACATTGTCGATCGGACATTGTCTGCGAACAAGCAAGTTTTATCTGCTACCTAACTCATTTTTTTAATTAAAATTAAACAAAATCCGTTTGAATGAACATTGCAAAAATATTTAAGCAGGCTAAAAAATAGAGCTAATTCGCTCGGGAATCAACATCAGAAATATATTCGCACAATCGATAAGTATTTTGATTCGCTCGTTGCCAGTTTAGAAAACGCTGGCAAAGTGGAATATATTCATTTTTGGCAAGGCACGCCACGGCTAAACCAAGAGATGGATGTTGTTCTCAGCGTTGGGAAAAATTTAGAGGAAAAATTGGCTTTCCTCGCCTGCTACTATTCTTTGCAAATGCTTCACATGAATATCCGCTCCATTGATGTGCTGCGCCTGCAATTAGCAGAGATTTCCACACTCGAGCAACGCATTCCCATTTACAAAAATTTCATGATCAATTCGGGGAAGGATTTCCGCAAACTCACCGCCTCCTATATGGAACGCCTGATTGGTCTAATGGCGACACAGGAGAATTTGCCGGAATTTGTCGTTTTGGGAGTTGGCTCGCTGGCGCATCAGGATGACATCGACCTTGGAGTGATTGACGATGGCTCTGACAAACGCAAGTCGCTCAATCTCGCGATGCATAAGCTGAGTCAGGAAATGTTCCGCCGCGCTACGGAACTGCATTTTTATCTCACCGAACATGTTGGCGTTGAATTTTACACAGCTTCCATCGAAGAGTTCAAAGGTCTGCTCGATGCGGAAATTCAGGATTTTATCATCATCACTGAAATGCTGAATGCTGTGCCGATTTTTGGCAGCAAAAAACTTTTCAAACAATTTTTACAGGAAATTATCTTCCGCTACTATTTTCAAAAGCATAATGATAACAAATACCACGAAGCCTATCTGCGCGGAATTTTAGGAGAAATCCGGTCTTTTCTGTTTCGGAATATCAACCATGACAAATTGAACCCCAAGGATGATGCTTTGCGCATGTTGCAGGGGCTGATTTTTTCAGGGAAAACAATTTTTCGCATTCACCGTGAGAATCGCTGGGAAATTTTAGAAGATCTGAAAAGAAAAGATCATAATCGAAGCGGCTATTACGTTGAATTGGAAAAAGTTCTCTCTTTTATGGAAGTTTTCCGGCACGTGTTTCAGCTTTATGTAGGATTGGAAGAAGATATTTATCTGGACGATCCGGGCATGGGAGATAACCTGCAATTAGTGGCACAAACTCTCGGTTACCATGACATCGGCGCCATTCGTGCCTGGGATCATCTGCTTATTCATTACCACGAGTACGCAGAATTGGCAAAGAGAATTACAGCACGCTTGCTGGAAGATGTCAAAGAACACACGCAAAGCATCAGCAGTTTTTCCCTCATGGCAAGTCAGGCAAAAGAAGCAGAAAATTATCGCAGTTATCCGGGAAATTTAGCGATCGATTTTTTGCGTAAATCGCACTTTTTCAAAGGCACAAAATACTGGGATGATATACTGAGATATCTCACCGACGAAAACAGCCATTTGCTGGAAAATTTTATCGGTGATATCTGTTCACTCGCTCCGCGAATGCGCGAACTCATTATTAAAAAATACGGGCAAGCGTTCCGACAGGCACTTTATCCTTCGATCTCATTTCTCACGCTCCTGGCTCAACGCAAGCATCAGTTGCGCTGCCCGGAAATCAGCGCCGCCTTCATCGAAGCATTTATGGAAATGCTGACGACTTGCTCCGATCGCGTGTTACGGTTAACCAAAGTTTTTAGCTGGTATCCGAAATTGATAAATGACTTTTTTATGATCCTGACGGATAAACAGCGCCGTCGTTTCTCTCTTTTGCTTGAACAGGATTTATGGGAACAGCATGATCAGCGAAATAAAGAACTACTCGTTCATCTCTTTGAAATTCACAACAATTCCAGCCACTATTTCAAACGATTTTTCACGCGGATTATCAACAAACATCCTTATTATATTAATTATCTCAAAGAGCTAAACGCGCTGGACCATATTGCTCAGGGCATGTTGGGAACAATTGACAGCCTGACCACATTTGACGATTGCAAAAATCAACTCAATGATTTCCATGACCTGGAATTTTTGCGTCTCGGGTTAGAGGCCTTGAGAGGCGCTCCCATTGAAATGCTGGACGCTGAGTTTACGCTGTTCACGGATAATTACCTGCAGCTTTTATTCGACATCGCAAAGCAAGAAGTGAATCGCAGACTCGGTAGATATTTTTCCACGCGAGATCTCATCGCCATTTACGCTGCAGGAGGCCACGGCAGAGAACAGGCGTTCGATGATGATTACGATTTAATCTTCATGCTCGACGAAGATGATGAAGAAATTCGTCGCTATTGCAACAAAATTGTTTCCATGATGAACTGCGAAATCATGCGGCGCGGCGCCATGCCCCATTACCGTTTTGCCGACCATTTCGGGCATTACATTACTCTGGTTGACGATCTGGACGAATTCTTTTCCGCTAATCATGAAACGGATTTCATTGATAAATCTCAGATTTTAGGGGCGCGGATGATTGTCGGGACCCGAAAATTTCAGAAAAAATTTCTGGACAGGATCATCCGGCCGCACATTTTTGATCGTAACGATGAATACATAAAAAAACTGATCAACGAGATGAGATCGCGGCATCAGGATAAAGAAAATTTTCAGCAAGAAAATATTGTCATAAAAGAAGGCATCGGCGGCCTGCGCGACATTGAATTTTTGCTGCTCATTTACAAAGCAAAATATCAACTTGACGAGCCGCTCAACATGAAACTCATTCAGCAGATTCTGACAATTGAAACAGAAAGCAAAACGGAATTATTAAATTTAATCCAATATAGAAATTTTTTGAAACAGGTTAGGGACTTGTATCGTTTAACGGTGTCCGCAAGTGATTTGATTAAGGTGGAATATCTTCAGCCTGTCGCTAAAATTATGGCTTATTTCAAAGAAGACGGGCAACCGGACACAGAAAAATTCATCACAGAAATCAGAAAAACGATGGAACAAGTTCACGTTACAATCGATAAATTAATTTCAAAATTTTGATGGTACAGTTGCAAGTGAAAGATGGGATATTTTTGAAAAATGCGTGATGTACAAAATGAAATAGATTTGAGACAAATCGAAATTGACAAAGTTGGCGTTAAAAACCTGCGTTATCCGATCTGTTTGCGGGACAAGACAAACGAAAAGCAGCACACCATTGCTTCTATAAACATGTTTGTTAATCTCCCCCACCAATTCAGGGGAACGCACATGAGCCGGTTCGTGGAAATTTTAAATAAATATCGTCGGGAGATCGATATCCAGAATATGGGTATGATCATGAAAGAGATGAAAGACCGGCTGCAAGCGGAATCCGCACATCTGGAGATCGAATTTCCCTATTTTATCGAAAAAGAAGCGCCTGTTTCCAAGGCAAAATCCCTTATGGAATATCAGTGCCGTTTCATCGGTGAGATTACCGATCGCATGCGCATTTACCTCGGAGTTTCCGTACCAATTATGACGGTCTGCCCCTGTTCCAAAGAAATCTCCGACTATGGCGCTCACAACCAGCGCGGCATGATTCATGTCTTGCTCCGATTCAAAGGATTTTTATGGATTGAGGACGTCATCGCGATGGTGGAAAATTGTGGCTCGGGTTCAGTTTATGCGTTGCTCAAACGCGAGGATGAAAAATACGTCACGGAACATTCCTACGATAATCCGGCTTTTGTGGAAGACGTGGTGAGAAATGTGGCTCAAAAATTCAACAGAAATGAAAATATTACCTGGTATAAAATTGAAGTCGAAAGTTACGAAAGTATTCACAACCATGATGCTTATGCGTCAATAACAAGAACATTTTGAAATTATTAAAGCTAAAGGAGAATGGAATGAAGCAAAGGACATTGGCGATTTTGAAACCGGACTGTGTGAGAAAAAATTTAATAGGAAAAGTTGTCAAAAAAATGGAAGAAGCAGGATTTAAAATTGTTGGCATGAAAATGGTAAAATTGGACTCCAATACTGCCGGTGAGTTTTATGCTGTTCACAAGGAGCGGCCTTTTTTCTATGATCTGGTTTCTTTTATGTCTTCGGCCCCCTGTGTTCCCATCGTGCTGGAAAAAGAGAATGCCATTGAAGATTTTCGCAAATTAATTGGTGCAACAGACCCTGCACAAGCTGAAGACGGCACCATTCGTAAGCTCTACGCCGACAGCAAAGAGCAGAATATTGTCCATGGCTCTGATGCACCGGAAACCGCTGAATATGAAATTAAATACTTTTTCTCATCAAAAGAATTAGTTGAAAATTACGGCTAAAGACTATGAAAAAAGGAAAACGCATAGCAAAATCCCGCATGAAAGTGCTGGTATTAAACAGCGGCAGCTCGTCCGTCAAATACCAGCTTTTCAATGGTAATGATCTCTCATGGCTGGTACGAGGAAGTATTACACGAATCGGGAAAAATGATGCTGAGTGCTGGCAGGAACGAAAAGATGGGCATGAAGTCAAATATACGCTTCATATCTCCGATCATGAAGCAGCCATCGATCGCATTTTGCAAAGTTTGCTCAGCAAGAAATCAGCGATTCTTTCCGACATTTCCGAGCTCTATGCCGTCGGACATCGCGTCGTTCACGGAGGGGAATATTTTTCACAACCAACTCTCATCTCCGATGATGTGATTGAAAAAATTGAGGAATGCAGCCAGTTGGCGCCGCTGCATAATCCGCCTCAAATTGCCGGAATTCGCGCCTGCCAGAAACTCATACCGGGTATTCCCCAGGTTGCTGTTTTTGACACTGCGTTTCACCAGACAATTCCGCAGTACGCTTTCATGTACGCGCTACCCTATGAATTTTATGAAAAATATCGCATTCGCCGTTATGGCTTTCACGGAACTTCTCATTATTATGTAGCAAAAAAAGCTGCTGAATTAGCCGAAATTGATTTCAATAAATCAAAAATAATCACCTGCCATTTGGGCAACGGGAGCAGCATGGCAGCAATTCATGATGGGGTCTGCGTGGACACTTCCATGGGATTTACTCCGTTGGAAGGACTCGTGATGGGAACGCGCACCGGCGACATTGATGCGTCCGCCGTGTTATTTTTAATGCGCCAGGAAAATCTCACCGCTGAAGAAATGGACGAAATGCTCAACAAAAAAAGCGGAGTTTTAGGATTAAGTAGTTATTCAAATGACATGCAGAAAGTTCTCCAGCGAGCAGATACAGGCGACAAGCGAAGCGAATTAGCAATAGACGTATTCACTTATCGCGTGAAAAAATATATCGGTGCTTACGCCGCTGCTTTGAACGGAGTGGACTTGTTGGTTTTCACTGCGGGCATCGGAGAGAATGCCCCTTTAGTGCGCTCAAAAATTTGCAAAGACCTTGATTTTATCGGACTCCGTCTGGACCATTTTGTCAATCAAATCGCTCAATTCTCAGAAGTAAAAATCAGCCGCGATGATTCTGCAGTGCAGGTATGGGTTGTCCCCACGAACGAAGAATCTGTTATTGCCAGCCAAACGCTGGATGTCATTTATGAAATGCAAAAGGATTAGCTATAAATTCAACAAAAAATGAGGAACAGGCCGTGGCAAAAAAAGCAAGGATATTGATCATTGATAAAGATCCCGACTTTTTGGGAAAGCTGAAAGCTGCTTTAGAGACTGAAGGCTTTGAAGTTATCACAGCCCTTACGATTCAACAAGGTCTGGATGAAATTCAATACGAGCAACCGGATTGTGTTGTGACAGAACTCATGGTGGAAAAGCATGACAGTGGTTTTGTCTTTGCCAAAGCTGTCAAAGCAAATCCATTGTACCGTCATATTAAAATTTTTATCGTCTCATCCGCAAAAGAAAGAACCGGATTTGAATTTTCGCAAGAAAAAGATGGGCATTGGATGAAAACAGATGATTATGCAGAGAAACCCATTGAACCGGAAGAGGTTGTAGCCCGCGTAAAAGAACTTTTGAAAAATTGAAAAAATGGTTCTTCTCCCGATACTGGCAAATAGCACTATATATAGATTTTGACTCTTAACTAATTGATAATTATGTTATTGTTCGCCCTCACCCTTCCAATCAAAGTGAGAAGGGATTCGCTCGAACAATAACATAAACAACGACTTAATTAATTGGGCGATATTCCAGAGTAAATGCTGTCCAGCATCTATATGTTGTATAGTTCGCCGACTTTGGGAGAAGAACCGAAAAAATAAATAGCAAATTAATGAAATAAAATGAGGATGAATCGTGAGTAAGAACACTTTTCAGACAAATGAAATCGTAGAACGGCGTCAGTTAGCACCTTCTCTAATTTTATTCAAACTTTACACGCCAAGAATCGCTTCCCATGTAAAGCCAGGGCAATTTGTCGTTCTTCGAAGCGACGAATACGCAGAAAGAATTCCGCTGACTGTCGCCGATTTTGACCGGGACAAAAGCTTGATTACTGTGATTTTCCAGGAAGTTGGCGCATCGACGAAAAAATTAGGTATGTTTCAAGAAGGCGATGTAATTCTGGACGTCGTCGGGCCGCTCGGTCATGCCAGTGAGATTGAGAATTTCGGCACAGTAGTTTGTATTGGTGGTGGCGTGGGAATTGCGCCGGTTTATCCCATCGCAAAAGCTTTGCATGAAGCTGGGAACAAAGTTATTTCCATCATAGGTGCTCGCACAAAAGATCTGCTCATTCTGGAAGAAGAAATGAAAGCAATAAGCGATGAATTTTACATTACCACAGATGACGGGTCTTACGGAACTCACGGTTTCGTCACTAATGAATTACAACGCCTAATTGACGAACATGGCAGCGAAGCATTCAGCCGCGTCTGGGCAATCGGGCCAGTGATAATGATGAAAGCCGTTTCCAATCTGACGAAACAATACAATATTTCAACAATAGTGAGCCTCAACTCCATCATGGTTGACGGAACCGGTATGTGCGGGAGCTGTCGTGCGACTATTGGACAGGAAACAAAATTTGTCTGTGTGGATGGCCCGGAATTTGATGGTTTTCTGGTCAATTACGATGAATTAATTTCAAGGCAGCGCATTTATGAACGTGAAGAGACACATGCGAATTATGACCATGCCTGCCGGTTGGAAAAACAGATCGAAGAGATTAAAAAAATTAAAACCCGCCTTCCCATGCCACAACAGGATCCCAAGACAAGAATCCAGAACTTCAGTGAAGTGGCACTCGGGTACACTGAAGAAATGGCGGTCATGGAAGCTACTCGCTGTTTGCAATGCAAAAACCCACCCTGTGTGAAAGGATGTCCTGTTGGCATTGACATTCCCGGGTTTATTTTGCGTCTCCGCGAGCACGACTTTATTGGTGCGATACACAAAATTAAAGAGACCAACAGCTTACCCGGAGTTTGCGGCCGCGTGTGTCCTCAGGAAGAACAGTGTGAAATTGTCTGCGTTCTGCAAAAACGAAAACAACCGGTTGCTATCGGTCGTCTTGAACGTTTTGCTGCGGATTACGAATTAAAACAAGGAAAAATAGAAATTCCCAAACCGGAGAAAAAGACCAAAAAGCGAGTCGCCATTGTTGGAGCAGGCCCGGCTGGATTGACTGCCGCCGGAGAACTCGCGAAAAAAGGCCATGAAGTAACAATTTTTGAAAGCTTGCATAAAGCGGGCGGTGTATTAGTTTACGGTATTCCGGAATTTCGTCTGCCGAAAAGCATTGTGGATGTTGAAGTTGATTACGTCCGAAAGTTAGGTGTTAAAATTGAGCTGAACACCATCGTTGGCCAGACGATGACATTGGATGACCTTTTTGACGAAGGATATAGCGCTGTTTTCATTGGAACAGGCGCTGGATTACCATATTTTCTCGGCATCCCGGGTGAAAATCTGAATGGCATTTATTCTGCCAACGAATTTCTCACACGCAATAATTTGATGAAGGCGTATCGCTTTCCGGAATACGCGACTCCGATTCGCCTGGCGGATAGAGTTGCCGTTATCGGCGGCGGAAACGTGGCAATGGATGCCGCCCGTGTCGCGAAACGTCTCGGCGCAGAACATGTTTATCTTGTTTACCGCCGTTCGCGTACAGAGCTTCCTGCGCGTGAAGAAGAAGTTGAAAACGCAGAAGAAGAAGGAATCGAATTCAACCTGTTGACAAATCCGGTACGTTTTATCGGTGATGACCAGGGCTGGCTGCGCTCAATGGAATGCATTCGCATGGAATTGGGCGAGCCTGATGCTTCCGGGCGACGCAGACCCGTGCCCATCAAAGGATCAGAATTCAAAATGGAAGTGGAAGTTGCGGTAATTGCCATAGGCCAGGGGCCGAATCCAAT
This sequence comes from Candidatus Zhuqueibacterota bacterium 4484_87, assembly GCA_002085355.1. GTDB lineage: Bacteria > Zhuqueibacterota > Zhuqueibacteria > Thermofontimicrobiales > Thermofontimicrobiaceae > 4484-87. The sequence goes on from NATN01000020.1 coordinate 12,918, forward strand.
TCTTACGCACAGCGTCAAAGGTCTTGAGTTGACCAAATGGGGTAATATTGTCGCTGACCCGGAAACAGGGAAAACGACCAAGAAAGGTGTTTTTGCCGGCGGTGATATCGTGACCGGAGCCGCGACTGTGATTCTGGCAATGGGCGCAGGGAAAAAAGCAGCCGCAGCGATTGACAAATATCTGCAAGATGGCGAATGGTAAGCTATTTCGACAGGATGCGCCTCAATTCCCGCAACCCGGGAAAACCGGGCGCGACATTCGCTAATTGAGCAGTAAATTTTTTTGCAGAATTCACATCCCCTGATCTGTAATAACTTTTAGCTAACAAATACAGAGTCAGGGGATTTTTTTTATCCATTTGCAAAGCCAGAGTCAAATAAGACAATCCCTGTTCAGGTTTGTTCAAATGGAGTAATGCCTCGCCTGCTCCCTGACAGCCAAAAACTGTTTTTTCGACCGCAACAGATTGCTGAAAAATTTGAGCGGCATCGGCAAAGCGGCGCAAGTGCATGAAAATTCTCCCTATCTGCAAATATGGGGAAACATTATAAGGTGTGGCTTTGATCAATGCCCGGTATTCCTGAACTGCCAGATCAAACTTCTTTCCTTTGATGTAAAAATCCGCCAGTGCAACGTGTGCCTGCTCCCAGGTCATCTTTTCCCTAATAATATCCATAGCGGTTCGCTGCACAACGTCGTTGGGGTCCCATTTTATTGATTGCATTGAGGCTGGCTTATCCCCGAAAGGCCAACCGCTTTTTAAAATTTGAATGCGAAAATCGCCTTCTGTAACATCCAGTGGCGTGACTCCGGAATTTTTCCAGTAAATCGAATCCGCTGCAATGGTCCCGAATTTTAGATTTTCTTCCCATGGATAAAAATTCTTCATCGCTTCAAAAAATGCTTTGCCCATGAGAAAGTATCCCTGCACATTGGGATGTAAATGATCAGTCATCAGCTCATTTCCGATGATTCCGCCTCTGCATTGGGCAGCGAAGATCGATTTCAGACCGACCAATTGCGCAGAATTATTTCTCGCCAATATTCGCAAGACAAAATTGAGCGCTTCAGGCGCACGAAAACGCAGCGCATCGGCATCTTTGGCGCGCAAATACCATTTCTTCGATGAATCTGGTTGCCCCAGAGCTTCCAGACAGCGAGCTTTCAAAAAGAAGACATCGGCAGCAGTTGTATTTTGCGCGATCAGGCTGTCCAGAATTTTTTGAGAAGAAAAAATATTCTTTTTTTCAAAAAATATATTTGCCCTGCCAAGAGCGCTTTTTTCTGCAGAATCAGTGAATACTGAACGAAATGGCGGCTGATCCCGCCAATTGCTTACCAGTTCGCCAAGGAAAACAGGTACCTTTTCTCTTTCAGCCTTGTCAATTAAATCGAACAAATTCCCCTGATAAATTTCCACAGCTCTGCGAAAAAGCTCGCTGTTTTCCGGGATCAACTTCTCCGCTGCCATGTGTTCCATGAGGCGAACGTCCCGATTTGATTCTGCCGGAGAAATCCAGCCGCGAATTTTCACAATTAGGTCGCGCATCAATAGAAATGTTTTGTAGCGGCGAAGCTTCAAATAAAAATTGACAAAACCACGCGACTTGCCGACAAATTCCGAGGAGCCGACACCCAGAGCGCCGTAAAATTCATTGTGCCCGGCGTAAATCAAAATTGCATCGGGCTGATAGCGGAAAAGCTCCAGTCCGATATCCCGCACCGAATAGGAACCCACTGCACACATGGCAAGGTTGACGACTTCCACATTTTTTTCAGGCAAGAAATCTTTGACTCGATCTCTCAAAAAAGAAGAGAAAGCGACATTTTTACCGTAGGGATATCCGAAAGCAGAAGAACCTCCAAGCACAAATACGCGAAAACCATTCTCCGGTTTTTCTTTCAGCAAAACATCGTATGACGTCTCTGGTTGCACACGCAACGACGGGAAATAGCGCAAACCCAGTTGCGGATTGATGCGATAATACTGTGGGAAATCAGGGTGATCCACAAAAAGGCGAAGATCAGGACCGTAATTGACGAGGCGCAGGGAAAATTCAAGGAGTAAAATGAGAAAGAAAGGGATAAAAATAAGAATGGCGCGAAAAAGCCATTCTTTTTTTATTGATTTAAAAAATGAATGTAAAATCATATTTTCAATTCATTAAATTAAGGAGAGTCGAGTTGAGTCAGAAATTTATTCGTTGTTTTTTGCAATTTAAAAATTGTACGAAAAACTCATTCGATTCAAATACCCAATCGCGCCATAGGAAGACAATGAATAATCAAGCTGATAATTTCGCCAGAGCATGCCCAGTCCCAACGACATACCAGC
>NATN01000184.1 GCA_002085355.1 Candidatus Zhuqueibacterota bacterium 4484_87
GAATTTGGATTTTCAGATATGTTTGATGCTCCATGACAAAAAAAGTATTGAATTAAATGGGAATTTTTTGTATAATTATTCAAACTTGTTTCCGTTAAATTAAAGGTGAAATAATGGAAAAGTACTTTCTTGCTTTCGGCGTCTTATTTCTTCTTTTTTCCTGTTCTAAAAATATCCGCAAGGACTATCCTATTCGTCCGGTCGCGTTCACAGATGTTCATTTAACCGATGATTTCTGGGCTCCGCGGCTGGAAACAAACCGCAGCGTGACTGTTCCCTATGATTTTCGCAAATGCGAGGAAACCGGGCGCATCGATAATTTTGCCAAAGCCGGTGGGCTGATGGCAGGGGATTTCATTGGCATTCGTTATAATGATTCGGATGTTTTCAAAGTGATTGAAGGCGCATCCTATTCGTTGAGTCTTTTCCCTGACCCGAAGCTTGAAAAATATCTGGATGATTTGATTGCAAAAATCGCTGCAGCACAGGAAGATGATGGCTATTTGTACACAGCACGCACAATTAATCCGGAAAATCTTCCCCCGCGAACAGGGAAAACGCGGTGGTCATATTTGAATCACAGCCATGAGCTGTACAACGTGGGACACATGTACGAAGCGGCTGTTGCATTTTATCAGGCAACCGGAAAAAGGACGCTATTGGACGTGGCGATTAAAAATGCCAATCTGATCGATTCTGTTTTTGGCCCTAATAAGCTGCACAATCCGCCGGGGCATCAGGAAATAGAAATTGGTTTGATAAAATTGTATCGTGTCACTGGTGATGAGCGGTATTTGAGATTAGCCAAATTTTTTCTCGACCAGCGGGGGTATGAACGAGGGAGGAAATTATATACTGATTTATTCACTGCGGAGTACACGCAAGACCACAAACCTGTTGTTGAGCAGGATGAGGCGGTGGGCCATGCGGTGCGCGCCGGCTACATGTATTCTGCGATGGCTGATGTGGCAGCACTTACCGGGGATAAAAAATACCTAAACGCTATTGAAAAAATATGGCACAATGTTGTGGGGAAAAAATTGTACATCACCGGCGGCATTGGCGCAAAATCTGATGGCGAGGCTTTCGGGGAAAATTATGAACTCCCTAATCGCACAGCTTACAACGAAACCTGTGCCGCGATAGCAAATATGATGTGGAACCATCGCATGTTTCTTCTGCACGGCGATGCAAAATATATCGATGTGCTGGAGAGAACTTTGTACAACGGATTCCTTTCCGGGGTGGGACTCAGCGGCAAAGAATTTTTCTATCCGAATCCTCTGGAATCAGGAGGCGAGCATCAGCGGAGTCCCTGGTTTGATTGTTCGTGCTGTCCGACAAATGTCGTTCGGTTTTTGCCGTCTTTGCCGGGATATGTTTACGCTGAAGACGATGATGCAATTTATGTAAATTTGTTCATCCAGGGGAAAGCAAAAATTTCCCATGGCGGGCAAGAAATTGAAATAAGACAAAAAACGAATTATCCGTGGGATGGAAAAATTGTTTTCCGGATTTTTCCGGAAAAACCAAGAGAATTTTTGCTTAAAATCCGAATGCCAAATTGGGCACAGAACAAACCGGTTCCGAGCGATCTATATTATTACTTGGACAAAAAAACGGAAAAGCCCATTTTAAAAATTAATAATCAAGAAATATCTTATGTGATTGATAAAGGCTTCGCCAAAATCAGACGGAAGTGGCAGGCGGGCGATAGTGTCGAACTTGATTTGCCAATGAAAATTCGCAAAGTTGCTGCGCATGAAAAAGTAGCAGCGGATCGGGGAAAAATATCATTGGAACGAGGACCCATTGTCTTTTGCGCTGAAGGCGTGGATAATGATGGTCATGCCTTGAATATAGTGCTGCCGAAAGATGTGAGTTTAACTTATCTCTTCAATCCGGAATTGCTTCACGGAATTGGTATGTTGAGAGGAAAAGCTATTGCGTTGACGAAAAAAACGGATGGCGCGATTAAGGGAAAGGAGAAGTTGTTCACCGCCATTCCATACTATGCCTGGGCGCATCGCGGAAAAGGAGAAATGACGGTCTGGTTTCCATGCGACGAGAAATTCGCGGGTTTATAATACGACTGTCCCCAATTTTTTATCTGGCGAAAGCAAAGATCCTTTTGAAAATTGAAAAAAACGAGCGAATCGGTTGAAAAATGGCTTTGCCATGTCTCAAAGGATAAGGGTATTCGCGATAAATTTTTTCAATTTCATAGGGATGAAAAGCTTTGCGAATGTCCTGATCAGAAAGATGACTCAAAATTTGCACTTGCACCGTTTCCGTCATTTGCGAAAAGCGCAGGATGATGATTCTATCATCCTTGAGTACTTTTACCAGATCTTTCACAGTAACATGATCTTTAAATTTGATAAATTTTTCCATGTGTTCCCCTTGGTGCTTTTTTCATTCAATGATGAAAATGATTATGGTACTTTGGTGAAATTTCATACTAAATGTAAGAATGATTCTTCAGAAAAGAAGTGAGTTGCATCACTTTGAGGATAAAAAATGATTTTTTTTCGATGTGGTTGATGGTGAAATGGCGGAGATTTTATTTTTACATTTTGAAAATCTCCGCCTATATTTTTCCAATTTTTCAATGTCAATCTTTTGGCCGAACTCGCCATAACATGGTTGAGAGAATCAGAGAAATCACGGATGCGCCGACCCAGAAGATTATCACTTTGTGAAAATCATACTGCCGTGTTTCGTTGATCATGGTCGTGCCGTGTTCGATCATCGTGCCGCTGATCCACTCCTGAATTGCCGCAGCCACGTAACTGAAAATTCCCACAAATCCCATTACCGCGCCAGCGGCTTTTTTGGGAGCTATGTCCACTGCAAAAAGCCCTCCCAGGGAAGTAATCAAGCCGCTCATGGAAAAACCATAGAGAAGAAATGCAATCACCAGTGTCTTGGTACTCGGATTGGGGTAATAGAAAATGATCCCCAGAGCGATTAATTCAGCGATGCCAAAGATTAAATTTGCCGGCGGCCTTTTGGCATGGAAAATTTTATCAGAAATAAATCCGAATGTCACTGCTCCGATGATTCCGGCAAACGTGTTCACCCCGATAATGCTTCCGGCTTTGACAAGACTAAAGCCACGTGCTTCCTGAAGGTAAAGTACGCCCCAACTATTGATGGCGTAGCGGGTGACATAAATCAGCGCGCTGGATAAACCAATGAGCCATACTGCCGGAATTTTAAGGATAGAAATTTGTGCCTGAAAAGTTTTTTTCTCTGTGCCGTCCGTCCCAACAAGTGGGGTGATCGGATCTTTGCGCCATTTTGCGATGGGCGGTAAGCCCAATGTCGGAGGACGATCCTGCAGAGCTAAGTACAATCCAATTGCAGTGAAGATACCAACAAATCCTGCAGCCCAGAATCCGGATCGCCAGCCCCAGGCACTGACGACTGCGGCAATTCCCACAAACGTCAATCCTTCACCAATGCCGTGCGCAGTTGACCAGATGCCGTAGTATCTGCCGCGCTCGCTATTACTGTACCAGTGCGTTAAAGTGACGATGCCGGACGGCGCATTGAATCCCTGAAACCATCCGTTTATTCCCCACAAAATGATCCATACCCAGAGCAGGGGAGACCAGCCCATAAAAAGATTAATCAACCCGGAAATGAGCACGCCCGTGGCAAAGAAACGTTTTATATTGGCGTAGTCCGCCAAAATACCGTTGAAAAATTTGCCCGCAGCATACCCGTAGAATATTGCGGAACCAATGATTCCCAATTGTTCGGCAGAAAAAACGCCCGCGTCGATGAGCGGCTTTTTGACGACGGACATCCCCAGACGACAAGTGTAAGCAAATCCCGCTCCAAGAGTAACGGCTAAAATCGAAGAGATGCGGTATCTTCGATAAAGTCTGTCGATGAGTTTTTCATCTTGCAATTCCGGCTGCGGATCGCCAGTTTTCCAGAAATTAAAAATGTTTGTCATAACTAATCCAGTCGGTTTCTCTATTCCTATTTCAATAATTGAATTAGCAGTTCCTGCGCTTGCTCGGCCGTTTTGCAATCAGCAACACCGTGGAGCAAGTTGTCTTTCACCATAACAGCAGAAATTCCCTTGTATGGAATTTTTTTTAGCAAAATATTCGTATTGCCGACTCGTTTTTGTTTCCAATTGGTTGCCAATTTTTGCCATAGCGTTTCAGCCGTTTCCCCGGAATCAGGTAGCATAATAAAGTAGCGAAATGAAGTACCATCCTTCAACTGATACTTAGCAAAAAGGCAGCGTTTGAGAAGAGACATGCCTAAAAAAGCTTCGCGGGCGTAGCCCTCTGATCCGGCGATCTTTTTCTTTTCCGGTAATAGCTTAATTTGAGCAGGGAAATTATTTTTACCGGGAATGGCCTTTGAAATTGCCGTTAGAATCTTTGCTCCTCGGATTGAATCCAGCTCTCCTTCATAAATATTGGTTTTAACGTAATGGATGCCTTTGAGCATGATTGCCTGATAGGGCGGAGAGATAACAGCTTCTGCGCCAATTCTGATACCGGAAGCATCCGCGGGACGTTCGCTTTTGTAAATTCCAAATGCATTTAGCGGCGTTCCCATGTTGTACAACTCCACAGAAAATTGCAGTGAATCAACAGAGAAATCGCGAACCTGCAATTGCTGAAACCCAAAAGAGAGAAAGATGTCTGCTGCACCGTCAATATATTCAAATAAATTTTCTGGGTCGTAAATTTGAATTTCACTTTCCGGAATAAATTGTTTGATGTCAAGAATGTTACCTGCGGAAAGAGAGACGGAAAATAACAGAAGTGAAAAAACAATGAGCCATTTTTTCATAAAATCCCCGTATCAGAATCAATTTTTTGAAAGCAGCAGAAAAATGCTGACATTCATTAGCAACGTGATTTCATTTTTTTACGCCAAAGATAGCAAAGAATGCGCTGCTGCTAACTGCGCTGGAATATTTACTCCATAGGGACATGATGACAGACACGGCGCATCGCAAGTGAAACAATGGCTTGCGTTCAAAGTTCCCAGCCGATGATATTTTTCCATCGCTAATTTTTCATTTCCCTGCATTTCAAAATAATAAGCATAGCGCATGATTGTGCTCACCGGTACGCTGTAAGGACAATCATCTGCGCAAGCAGTACAACCGTGCCGACAGTACTGGTCGTTATAAGCGAATTTTATTTCGTCCAACAGTTTCCAGTCCGCTGCTGAAAGTTTCGTCCCGGAAAGAGGAATGATGCGATCTATCATCTCGAAAGAGGAGAAAGAAATGCAAGCAGTGTGAACGTCCGGGTTGGAAATAACCCATTGAATGCTTTTATCTTGCAACTGCTCTTTTGTTTTTATGCCAAATTTTTCGATGAATGGTTTTGACTTATCAGCAGTTTTTTGCTGCCCGCTGAGACGTCGTTTGAGCCGTTTCAGCGCCGTATCGCGGGACTTGCCGCGTTTCATAATCCGTTCAATATATTTCTGCTGGTCGCTTGTCAGATTTTCCGGATCAAAATTAGGTGCTGACAAAATCCCCGGCGCTGTTTTCATCGCGGTTACTCCCACATTATTTTTTTTACATGCCACGATGACTTTTTTGCCTTCTTCCTCGTTCATGAAATTAAGTGCCACAAGCATGAGATCGAATCTACCATCTTCTGCGGCTGCGCATAGCACTTTTGACATACTTTCACCTTTTCCCCGGGGTCCGTGATTGGAAACGCCGCGGAAGCGAACTTTCCCTTCAGATTTTAATTCTTCAAAAGCCTGGTGAAAAGGCTCGTATTTCGTCATCTTTACCGTGGGGACGCTGTGAATATACAAGGCATCGGCATAATCTGTTTTCATTCTCTCCAGACATTTCTTGAAGCGAGTTTTAATTTCGTCCTTGCTTTCTTTGCCTTGCAAATGTAATTTCGTTGTGATAAAAATTTTCTTGCGATCGAGGTGAGCGAGTGCTT
>NATN01000185.1 GCA_002085355.1 Candidatus Zhuqueibacterota bacterium 4484_87
TGTTTGCTATGCTGCCATTCAGCTGTAATCTCTGGCGTCACTTCAGCGTGGCATTCTTGGCACCCGACATTGAAATCGACTTCAGGGTGCTTGTCGTCGGCCTTTGGGGAAAAACCTGACAGAGAAAAATACAGCACGACCATGACACCTACTAATAACACCGGTAATAGTATTTTTTTCATTTTTCCACCTCTCGTGATTTTGCGACAATTCAGATTCAGGCAGGATTTGCTAAAAATTTTCTCATCCGCTGTTTCAGAAAATCCTGCCTGTCAGACTCAAAGAATTTGAACGAGATGTTGTGATTAGAACTTATAAGTTAAAGTAGTTTTCAATTCTTTTACATTTTCACTGTATTTATTCGTACCGTTGATGAGATAACCAGCCGCATCCCCAGGCGTGAACATACCACCGCGAACCGTAAATATTAAGTTGTTGTAAAGTTTATAATCAACCTTAAAATCTACCTCCGTTCCAATATCGCTGGCACTATTGGGACCTATCGTTGTATTTCCGCTCTCGTCAGTGCTCCATTCATGTATTGGCTGCGTCGCAGTGATATAGGTATAGGAGACAAAAGCTTTCAAGTTCTTTTTAACATTGTAAGTGGCATTAACCTGAAATAGTGTCGTGTTTTCAAACTCGCGATAACCACGAGTATTGGGAGCACCTAAACCCTGAGGAGTAATTCCTTCTTCGTCCGGCATGATAGAATCTTCCCAAATTTCAGTCACATAGAAGAAACCAGAAGTTCTTAATTTGTTCACATTTCCTTTTCCGCCGGTTTTGTCGTCATCGCCGGAACCCATTCCAAAAACCCCGCCTAATGAAAACTTCGGAGTAGCTTTGAAAACCGGTTTCAAATACAAATTATAACCTGACAGCGTACCGTCATTAATATCATATTTCTCTTTTGCACCATAAGTTGTGTTATTGATATCATCTTTCCCTGTCAGATAATCAAACTCACCGATTACTGATAATTTTCCCATTTTAAGGGATCCAGACAAACCGAAAGCAGCTAATTGCGTGACATGGGGTGAAAATCTGGGACGGAAATAATCTAAACCATCCATTAAGTATGCAGTGCCATCATCAACGCTGGCGTCGTTATAGTAAAGACCAAATAGATTTAATTCGTGTTTATCGCCTTTAGAATTGATATTACCAAGAAAAAGATTGGCATCTCGAGCGTCAGTATTTCCGTAGCGATCAGCCTTTGCCAACGAACTATTATCGCTCAATCCATCATAACCTTCAGAAACTTTTGCCCATCCTAAATGCAGTTTAACCTTCTTTATATTGACATCAGCCTGGACTCCATCAAGGTTATTATCCAATAAGAGTTTATTGCCAACGCCGTACCACATGCGTCCAACTTTGAAATTGATTGGGATTCTCGGACATTTAAAGTCGATATAAGCCTGATCTACGTGCATAAGGAAATTAGTATCTTTATTGTCAAATAAGCCGCTTCCGCTGCCGGGAATTTTTGTTCTGTCAACGTTGTCAACTCCCCACCAGCCCTGAGCAATGTCAAATCTGGTGACAGCTTTGAGATTGTCACTTGCAACAGCTTGCAATTTAAAACGCAACATCTGGACAAAATAATTGTCGTTACCATCGTTCTTGCCCAGAAAAAATTTGTTTTGTGAAAGCCCCCAAGCAGTGTACACACCATTCACTTTGAAATCCGCTGAAAATGTGATTGAATTGAATAGTAATACAAGGATGAGAGAAAGGACAAGCGCTAAACTTCTTCTCATGATAAACCCTCCGTTACTGGTTATTGATTATTATTTGTTATAAACAGAATGTAACATTTCAAGTATTATGCCATTTAATTCTGAATTTTGACCGCCAACATATCTCCTTTATTCTCAATATGTAACGTAGCTTTGTTAAAAAATGTTGATTTTTTCGATGAGCAAAGAAGTGACGGTATATCGGCAGTTAGTTCCTATACCGTCAATTTAGCACAGCATTCAGAGATCAATTCTGCTAAAAAATGTTCCGACACAAATAGAACCTTTAAGCTTGACATTTGAATTCTTTTTTATTATAATAGGGTAGGAAAAGCACTCGATTAGTATTAATTCCAAATCGCAGAGAAAAAACTCGGAGTGACCGTTTATGGCGGCAACCAATTTAGCAGTAGCTTTTTTAGAAACTGTCCGTGCGCATGGCTCGAACATAGCGCTCTTGAGCAAAAAAGAAGGGAATTATGTTGGCGTTGATTACGATAAATTACATCGGCAAGTCAAAAATCTCGCTCTCGGTTTAGCAGCTTCCGACATTCGCAAAGGAGATCGCGTTTCTATCTTTTCTTTCAACAGGCCCGAATGGGCAATTTCCGATCTCGCCATCATTTCCCTTGGCGCGATTAATGTTCCGCTTTATCCCACGCTGTCTGCGAAACAACTTGAGTTTATTATCAATGATGCGGAAGTGAAATTTGTCATTGTATCTGGCGAGGAACAAACCGAAAAAATTCTGCAAATCAGGAAACAGTTGAAATATCCACCAAATATCATTTTGATGGACAATTTGAATTTAAAGGCGGAAGGGATTACCACGCTTGCCGAAGTTTCAAAAAAGGGGGAAGTTTTTTCCCGTAAAAATCCCGATTATTTGAAAAACGCTGTTGCTCAAATTTCACCGGATGACATCTGCGCTATTGTTTACACGTCCGGCACTACCGGCGATCCCAAAGGCGTTATGTTGTCTCATGGGAACATTTTAGGCAATGTCCGCGGCGCACTAAAAGCGCTGAACATTACGCACACGGACAGATTTTTGTCATTTCTGCCGTTGAGTCATGTTTTCGAACGTATGGCAGGGCAATTTTGCCCCATCGTAGCCGGCGGCGCCATTGCTTACGCGGAATCTCCGGAAAAAGTAGTGCAAAACATGGCGGAAGCAAAACCGACAATCACTTGCACTGTCCCCAGGTTACTGGAAAAAATGCATGACGCAATTTTGGCCAAAGTAAATTCCGGTTCGCTTTTGAAGAAAAAAATGTTTTTCTGGGGGCTCAATACTGGCTATCGTTTTAATGAAGCAAAGAAGACGGGCAAAATATCGGGGCTGCTTCAATTGCAACGCTCGTTGGCACAGAAGTTGGTTTTTAAAAAAATTCATGCCGTGGTCGGTGGCAGACTACGATATTTCATTTCCGGCGGCGCGCCGCTGCCAAAAGAAATCGGTGAATTTTTCCATGCATTGGGCGTCAACATTTTGGAAGGGTACGGTCTCACAGAAAGCTCGCCGGTAATTTCGGTGAATTTGTTGGGAAAGATGAAATTCGGCACGGTTGGTCCCCCGCTCAGGGAAGGCAGCGTGGAAGTCAAAATTGGTTCTGATGGCGAAATTCTCACCCGAGGGCCTCATGTGATGCCGGGTTACTATAAAAATCCGGATGCCACACGCGAAGTCATTGACGAAGACGGCTGGCTGCACACCGGCGACATCGGTTTTCAGGATGAAGACGGTTACCTGACCATCACTGACCGAAAGAAAAATTTGATTGTCACTTCAGGCGGAAAAAATATTTCTCCGACAAATGTTGAAAATTCGCTTCTTATAAGCCCTCTCATTGACCAGATTGTTGTCATTGGCGACCGCCGAAATTTCATCGCCGCGCTCATTGTGCCGAACCGGGAGCGATTAGAAAAAGAAACGCAGAATTTGGGGATTGCTAGTAACGATTATCATTCCCTGTTGCGAAACGAAAAAGTCATTTCAACACTCCACAAGGAAATTGAAAAATTATCCATGCACCTCGCCCGCTTTGAGCGGGTTCGCGCTTTCCGCCTTTTAGGCGAGCCTTTTACCATTGAAAGTGGTGAATTGACACCAACGCTGAAGGTAAGACGAAATATCGTTGAAGAAAAGTATCGCGATTTGATTGAAGAAATGTATCAGGAAAATGACTAACCTCCTCTGATTTTTTTCTGCTTTCTATTTTCCCTAAACTTTTGCCAGCCTTTCCTCGCAAGCGGCACATTAGCGGTGAGAATTAAAACAGCAAAAAGAATAGCCAGCCATAAATCAGGAATTTTGAAAGCGTGCCCGAACAGCGCCAGCAGAAAAAATCTCGGCGCCCGGGAAGTAAAAACCGCAAGTAGATATTTCCAGACGGAATATTTTGCCAGCACAACCAAAAACCGAAACGGGTAAAAAGGCACCGGAGTAAATCCCGCTACCCAGATTGCCAGGAACGGCGCTTTTTGAAAAATATCAATGATCTTCCCCACAAAGCCGCTTTTTTTCACTTTAGAAAAACTTTTCAGATCAACGATAAATTGGAAGGTGGAATAATTGAGCCATTCGGTCAAAACAGTTCCGGCGACTGAAACCAGCGTCACGGTGATTGGCGCGTAAAACTTACTGAAATAAAGATACACAGGCTCATGTGGTACAACAGCGATTAAAAATTGGCAGGGAAAGCTATACAAAAACAGCACAATCAAATGTTTGCTCTGACGGATTGTATCCGAAGAAAGCCAAATAATGAGCAACAGCAAAATTAAAAAAATTTCCAGCCCAAAGATGAACTTCTTTCTGCCACTGATATGGTTCGGCACATCAGATCTATTTTTCGCATTCGAATCAGAAAGACTCATAAAGTTGCCAGATTATCTTTAATCAGATACTTGACCGGTTTTTCGCAATTGGAACGAATGCTGGTATTGCACGCTGTGCATGTATTTTTCTTGACAAAATCTTTTTTCATCTCCTCCATGCTGTCGTGGTAGGTGAGAATCAAACCGCACGGCGAGAATCTGCCATCCGGATTGACGATGAAAAACCGTTCGCCGGCACGGCAGTTGGGAATGGATTTTTTCTCATAAAATTCAATCATGCGTTTGAACGTGTATTCCGAAGCAAAGAAGTTGTGATATTTCTTGCGCATGGCAAGCAGCTTTTTCACAATTTCTTTGAATTCCAGCAAATCATCTGCGTCGAGCACGTAATTCATGTCATTGGTGCGCAACCAGGTGTAAGTGCTGAAATTGACGTTCACGCCCCATTTTTCCGAAAGCTCGGCTATTTTTATCAAATCCCTGAAATTGTCCTTCTGAACAACGCAGCTCAAAGTGATGGATTTGCCGTTGCTGCCCTTTAACTCCCGAATTAACTTGTCAATGTGTTGAAACAAGCCTTTATGTCCACGAAAATCATCATGGCGTTCGTCGGGATAGTCAAGAGAAATGGAAAATTGATCCACTCCGGCATCAATGAGCGACTCGTATCTTTTTTTGTTCAACATGATGGCGTTAGTCGTGACGACGATGTACGGCGCACGATTTTTTCGTCGCATGGCGCGTACAATGTCTTCCAGATCGCGTCTAATCAACGGCTCTCCGCCGGAAATCTGCGCCACGACCGGCTTTATTTGATGGCACAATTCGCCAAAACGCTCCGGCGGCGCCTTTACTTCATCTTTGATAAATCCACCCAGATGGCAATGTTTGCATCGGGCATTGCAGCTATATGTTACTTCAAAAGAGACGCTCAATGGTCGGTTTGTCAAATAATTACCGATTCCGCGAGAAGCCAGAGAAAGTGTCCTGATTACAGAGCCCATAGTTGATCCTTTTATCGATTCAGATTCATTTGCAAATGGTAAAGCCGGACTACAGAATAACTTTTTACAATGATGAGTCCGCAGGCATAAATGGCAATATAAGTCCCAAATTGAGGAAAGAAAATGAGCGCCAATGTCACCACACTGGAATTGGAAAATTTCCCGCCCGGGCTGTAATTGAGCAGATAGACGATTTTATCCACTTTGTTGAAATAATTGGGGGAAATAATATCAAATTTGATAAATTGATAGCTCAAATAAAAATCGATGAATGCATAATCGATGAGATACAGCGCAGCCGGCAGATAGACTTCTGGTCTGAAATGCAGGAAAATCACATAAAAAAACAGGAT
>NATN01000186.1 GCA_002085355.1 Candidatus Zhuqueibacterota bacterium 4484_87
TTATTATTATTACCTTGCAAGTTCATTGCATTTTTTAATGAATCAGATTTTGCTGCTGGTTTAACGTGCTTTTTACGTTTCGGCATTTTGCCTGTATACGCTATCTCTTTTCGGAGCATTTGGGCGGCTTTGCCGGTCAGCCACAAGTAATGATCCGAAGGTTTTCCATCCATGTCGACAAATTTCGCCACGTCACTCACCGGCGGCTTGTCTGTACATTTGAATATAGCCGTTCCCTCATTCACTTCATCGAACATGGCGACATAAAGCATTTCCGCTCCTGCGTTCAAAGCAGTAGAAATTTGCTGCCAGTAAAATCGCCCGCCCTGCCTTGGTATGGAAGCGGGTGGTTTTACATCATCCGGAAATTCAAAACGACTGAGATTATGCCAACTAAACCCGGGGAAAACGCACGGCACATAATCGATATTATTTTCTCTGCACCATTCAATATCAGCCATGATGATGTCCCGGTAACGATTCATATCATTATGCAGAAGCGGAGTGAAGCGTTGCACCATCCAGGGCAGTACAATATCACATTGTTTAATAATATCATGCAAATAGTCATCCTTAATGCAGTCGGCGTTCAAGTCCCGCCAGAATGTTGGAACGCCAAGCATCACCGCACAGCCGCCGTATTCCGGATCATTTTTTAAAAAATCCACCAGTCGCATTATTCCAATGTCCCTGATATTGTAGGGACGATCAGGAAATCCTAATCCCCAAATGGCCACCAGTGGTTTTCCATTATGATGGAGATATGTTTTAGCGCCTTTCTGGTTGGTTATTTTTATCGAGTCAACCAGAAATTTCCAATCTTCAATTATCGATGAACAGTCCTCGCCTGATCTTTTTAAGCCTGAAAGATCGTACATCAGAGCGATTGCTCTTTCATTTTTCGACGCCGCTTCAAGAGCATATTCTAGAATTCTTACGGATACATCATTGCGACCCGGATGTCTTGTTCTGCCAAAAAACCGCTGCATAAAAACACCATCGACGCCGTAGTCCTTCATCCATTTGAAATGAAGCTCAATCGTGCTTTTATCAGCCGAGCTAAAAAACCGCGCTGTGTCTCCATCGGCTAATGTCAGGCCCGTTGGATATGTTTTTTCATACTCACTCACATCCGGCCACATGTCAAGGCGTACGCCGGCCTCATCAGGATAAATCCGTCCATTATTCACTCTGAACCACCCCTGATAGCCGGCCATTATTAATCCTTTGTAGGATGGGTAAAGTGTGTTGTCGCAGTGTTTATTCTGTCCGAATATCTGGCTAGTCATAATGATTATTAAGAGACAAAATCTTATTCGCATCATTTATTAAATCTCCAATACTATTCGAGATTGTAATACATCAAGAAGGTTATCTCTGAATCGTCTGTCTCCTGATTTGTGATTTTAATTTCATCATGGATTATGCTTTTTCATCAATTAAATGCTTAAACCATAAAAAATAGAGTCCTGTCGTCGCAATAAGCAGTACTGCAGCAAATACAAAAACACTGTTCCATTTATGTATGACCATGAATACCGGCGTCAGGAACAATGCAATTTGCCAGGGAACAGCGAAAAAGAGAGCAAAAATGTCTCGACGATTTTCAGCCTTTATTCGTCGAATTTGATCAACATCGAGCATTTTTGATATTTGTCTCCAAAAGCCGATCGGCCTGGTTTTTCGATAAAAATGCTCCAAAGTGCGTGCGTCAGTTGGCGGCGTTGCCAATGTGCAAATAATCATGCCTAACAGCGAAGATATGCTCACTGTCAATAATGCCTGCCACTCGTGAAGCGACGGCAGCAGCAGCCTTTGAGCAATTGCGCCAATCATGCCGATTCCGGTGCCAAAGGCAAATCCATACCCGTTAAGCCGCCACCAGTACCAGCGTAAAAAATTCGGCATTATCATTCCGGCCACTAGGCTCATTGTGATCCAGCTCCAAATTGAGTTAATTGAGGGCGAAACAACGCCAATAAATACTCCAATTGCGACGATCAACCCTGAGGATGCATAGCTGGCGCGCATCAATTGTTTGCCCGTTGCTTCTGGTTTTATGTATTTCAAATATATATCTTTTACTAAATATGAAGCCGCGGCGTTAATGGTTGAATCAAAAGTTGACATGGCTGCGGCAATAAGCGATGCAACGATTAATCCTTTTAATCCGGTTGGGATTAAAAGAACAAGTACTGTGGGCAGCACGAGTTCCGGTTCAGTGACTTGCGCGCCTAAACTCAATCCCAAAACAGCAATACCAATAATAAACGGCCACCTGAATGCAAGCAAAAATATCCACAAGGCGGAAAGCAAGCCGCTGTCCCTGTCGTTTTTAGCCGCAAAATAGCGCTGCGCCATATAGGCGCCTGGAGCCCCCAGGCCTTCTATAACTGTTTTCAGAAAATAAAAGATGACTGAAATTCCAAAAAGATTATACATTTCATATCCTGCCGGCATATTCATGCGCCAGGATGGTATAATATCACTCCAGCCTGTCGGCGCGATTGTCTGCAGCGTTGCAAAATCAACAGTTGTAAACGCTTTTATTGAAATGAAAATAGTTGCAAATCCAATAAGGCCGGCTTGAATTAAATCAGTATACACGACGCCCAGCAGGCCGCTCAACGTGGTATAAAAAAGTGCAATTGTTATCATCAAAAGTGCACAAACCAGGGGTGAAAACGGCAAAAAGATGGATAAGAATTTTCCAATTCCCACAAAAAAATAGCCGATCATACCGACTGTACCCAACAAAATGGACAGGGCGCTCAACAGACGCGCGGTTTCTCCCTGCCTGCCATTGCCAAAGCGAAATTCCATCCATTCTGCAACAGTCATTACTCCTGAGCGACTATGCCATTTTCCGACAAAAACCAACATGAACGCCATGACGAGAACGACGCCGCCGCGAAGTTCCACTAGAAAACCTTTTACACCGAACACATAAAAAAGGGACGAAATGAGCATTGTGCCGGTTATATCCAGGTTTGAAGCCATCCCGGAAGCGCCCAACACCCACCATGGAATATTGCGGCCGCCAAGAAAATAGTCATTTATGCCCCTACCGGCTCTTTTGCGAAAATAGATTCCCAAAATTACAAGCGAACAAAGGTATGTGAAAATTATTAAATAGTCTATTGCGTGCATTGGGTTCTTTTTGAAAGAAATATTTTGAATTTTTTATTGGATAGTTGAGACGGTGTCTAAAGGAAAGAAACGACATGTCAAAAATATCATTTATGGTTTGGCAATTTCCGAAGAATTTTAACTTTCAAAAATTAAACTTGTATTTCCTCTATCCAGAAACTAATTAAAATCGCTTCTTAACCTGGATTATTCATGAAATTTGCAGCAAACTGATATTAGGTATTAATTTTATAACAGTTACGGCAACGCGTTAGTCTGAACAAAGTTTTTTAGAAAAAGCCGATCTAAGCACGAGTTGTTATTTTAAGAATTTTCGTGGTTAACTGTCAGGAACTGCTTTCTTTTGAAGCCGAACTCGTCAATTTTTTAACAGATTTTCTTTTGACAAGCCGGTTTTGCAAAATCACTTTCTTAAATTGTTGATCTGGACTCTGTGACCGTTCCATCAGCAAACCAAAGCTTTCTCTGCCCATCTGGTACAGCGGCTGATGTATAGTCGTTAGCGGCGTTCTCAGCTTATCTGCAAAAGGCAGGTCATCATAACCAACGACAGAAATATCTTTCGGAATACTTAGCTCTCGTTTAGCGGTGTGATAATATACATCTGCCGCTAAAAGATCATTCAGTGCAAAAATTGCAGTAACATTTAATTCATTGATGATCAACTTTATCAACTCTGAAAAGGATTCTGTAAAACCATACTCTTTGATTTTCTGAATCAAATTTGGATCAAACTCGATATTATTATCTCGCAATGCTTTTTTATAACCTGAAATTCGATCCAAAATACTGGTTTCCTCAAAATCGTAAACAACGGTAATTCGGCGGTGCCCCATCTCGATGAGATGTTTTGTCATCTCGTAGCCGCCGCTGAAATTATCGCTTATGACTAAATCTGTTGACACTTTTGTGCAGTCATGATCCACGAGCACAACAGGTATGTCATTATTTGTAAATTTTTCAACAATTTCCCGATTTCTTTCTTCCTTTGTATTGCCGTTTTCGATATCTTGTACAGGAATATATATAGCGCCTTTTATTCCATTGCCTAATAACTGATTGACATAAACATTCGCTTTGTCCCAAAGATTGTCTGTGTTGCAAATTATTGTATTATAGCCGGCATCAATGGCTTTGTCCTCAATGCCGCGAATAAGATCAATCATAATGCCGCGTTGGATATCCGGAACCAAGACGCCAATGATTTTGTTTCCATTTTGCTTTTCTGAATGTTTGCGATCAGAAATAAATGCTCCTGAACCATGTCGAACTTGAAGATAACCCTGTTCCTCTAAAGCTTTAATTGCTTGCCTGACGGTCATTCTGGTTACGCCGTATTTCTCGGCCAGCACTCGTTCAGCGGGCAGTCTTTCTCCCGCCGGATATTTTCCGCTCTCGATATCCTTAAAAATATCATTTTTAATTTGATAATACAGTGGAATAGGATTGTTCTTGTCGACCATGGGAAAAACCTTTGGCTTTATCAATTTAGATATTGGCCATAATGAAACAAACGAAGGAAAAGATTAAATCTTTTCCTTCGTTTGATCGAGTTAGCCATCCGGCCTTATTTCATCAAAATCATCTTATTGCTCATTGTAGATTCCGCGGATTTCAAGGTATAGATATAAACACCTGACGACAAATCCCGAGCATCAAATGCAACCTGATAGTTCCCGGCTGGTTGGACGCCATTTACCAACGTCGCAACTTTTTTGCCGAGCAGATCATAGACGTTTAATGCAACATTGCCGGTTGTATTAACGGTATAGGAGATGGTTGTTGTTGGATTAAACGGATTCGGATAATTTTGCTGCAAGGTCATTTCAGTTGGAAGAGCGGATTGTCGATCTTGAACAGATGTTTCAAGTTTGCCCAACAACTCCAACTCGGCCATTTGCATCAAACCTTCCGAATCACCGTTTATGTCATAAATTTCCAACCGATACTTGCTGAACCACTTGTCGGTATTTTCAAAGGCCCAGGTTTTTTTCATGAACCGTTTTTCCCACGGACCGTCCACGTCTGCTGCATGCAATGATACCCAGTCCTCTGCGGCAGCATCCCAGCCATAGAGTTCCCAGACCATTGGATCGCGTGCCGGAACATCATTGGCAGACGTAATGGTGTAGCTTGAGATCAATGCAGGCTGATCAATTTCATAATCTATCCAGGATTCCACGGCGCCGACCAGATATTTTGTATTGACGTCATTATCGATTAACTTTTCAATTCGTTCTTTATCCGGAGAACCGTCGCTATTGGGACCAGTCCATGGCTCATCATCGTTTGAACCGACGATCGTTCCGCCGAGATCTGTAATGTCGGTCAACGCATTCGGATCTACCGGAGGTTCTGAAGAGCTGTAAACAATGCTGGCGTAGCGTTCGGGCAATTTTCCACCGAAAATACCGCGTCCCCATTGCAGAGCGTCAACAGCATGAATGTCATCCGCATCATTCGCCATAATCGAGAACATTTGCGGTGTATCGGCGACAATGTCATCCCATCTATTAAAAGCCACTTCTATAATTTCTGTGTAGCCAACATTTTTTGGCGTTATCTTGCCAAAATAGGCTTTTCCATCAGCAACTTCAATTTCGGACACACCATCACCATCCGCCAATTCAAGTGGATCACCATTTGTATTGCGCCAGGAAACGTAAGCGGGCGCAGTAGAAGCTACGTCATTGTTAATGCTGCCTAGCAAAGCCAAACCAATCTCTGCTGAGGGAAGAGCGCCACCCTGATCAAAAGGATCGTTTGCATCGAGCA
>NATN01000187.1 GCA_002085355.1 Candidatus Zhuqueibacterota bacterium 4484_87
AACGGCGAATTGGTCATTTTTGAGCTCGACAAAAAAGGCAAAGTAGCCCGCATCAAAAAAGGCGAAAACTATCTCTACCCGGTGAAAAAATGACAGAACAAATCGTAAAGGGACAATCAGTGGCTGAAAATAAGAATAAATTTATCATTAGCATTGCCGGAATCTCTGAAAAAAACTGGATCGCAGAGACGCAAATAAAAATGGCCGCCGAGACCGAAACCATCCAACTGGACAGGCAAACTGTCAATCAGGGCGTTCAGTTCATTTTTGATCATCCGGATCGCGGATTTTACGTGATCGCCAAAGACGTCAACAATCGTTCCGCCGGTATTTTGCTGGTGCTGAAAGAATGGAGCGATTGGCGCAACGGCGATGTGTGGTGGATTCATTCCGTCTATGTGGAAAAGAAATTCCGCCGTCGCGGGCTCTTTTCTCAGATGTTTCAATTCGTAGAAAATAAGGGGCGCACGGAAAACGTTCGCGGAGTGCGCCTCTATGTTGAAAAAGAAAACATCCGCGCCAAAGCCGTTTACGAACAGCTCGGCATGAGCAGCGACCGCTACGACATGTACGAGAAAATGTTCGGTGAATATTAATTGACAGGTGGTATCTTGAAAAATGTGATCCAAAAAATATTGTTTTTCCTTGTCTCCGTCATATTGACCTTTTTTATTTATTGGCTTGTATTTCTGGATAAAGAATCAAAAAATGATGCACTGAATTATTCCATCAGTTTTCTCGGAGAACGGTTGCTGTCCATGATTCCGGATTCTCTGGGAAAATCTTCAATTGCTTCGCTTTACAGTAATTTTTCTCAAAAAGTCAACCAACGGGAAATTCCACAGGATCAGGTCGAAATAGTCGCTGCTAATATTTTAAATTTGACAACCTTGGACACAGTCCTAACTCCGGCAGAAGCAGCCGCAGCGTTGAATTTTTCATCAACTGATTCAAATAGAAAAATAGTCATTCTTGACACTGATAAAGGAAGTCAGCCAATCCGCGAGCCAGGAATAGTAGTCAGGAACTCATCTTCTGAACCGGAATGGAAAAATCTCGGACTAAAGCTCAAAGAAATGTGCCAAGTGAGTCAGGAAATTTCCGACGTTTTGCGCGAAAACAATGAGACTGTGCGGACAAACGTCGTCACGCCGATTTTCTTCCAAGTTAACGAACAAATTCGTGCTATCGTAGATTCTTCATTTTTGGGAAAAATAGAAGCAACCCGCGATGAAAAATTGCTGGTGAAGCTAAAAAAACTGGAACAAGCGAACTTGCTCATCTGGGTCCCGGAACTAAAAGATAACCTTGCCGACGTTCAAACCGGATTAATTGAATTGAAAAAAGTGCATCAGTACACGCAGTCTGATTCTTTCAAAACTCTGGTTAAAGGACAGGTTCAGGCATCACTGGACATTCTGAAAAAGTTGCAAGGTATGGGCCTTACAGATATAAAAATCGATGTTGACTCTCTGAAAAAAGCCGCTTTGAAATCTGTCGCTGCATCAGATAGCAATAAGAGCAACTAATTGCAAAATTTGACAATTGAATGTCCTTAAATTTTGCTTAAAAGCTTGTGCCAATAGTATGAAATAATTAAGCAGGTGCCGAACGCAAAGGATAACTGATTATGAAATTAACTTTCAAAAACACTTTTCGCAACGGATTCACTATTCTTGTCGTGGCGCTCATTTTTATGGGCTGTCAAAAGAAAAGCAATCCGGTAAATCCGAATCCTCCGAATGAACAAGTGCACCAGTTGGTAATTTTATACACCAACGATGAACACGGCTGGATGGAAGCGACAGATGCACACGGCGGCGCTGCCGGAATGATGGCGCTCTGGAAAGAAAACGAAAATTTTTCCGACCAAGACCCTTTTCTCGTTCTGAGCGGTGGCGATATGTGGACAGGCCCGGCAATCTCCACCTGGACCAAAGGGGAATCCATGGTAGAAGTGATGAATGCCATGGGTTACGACGCGGCTGCCATCGGGAACCACGAATTTGATTTTCAAGTCTCCGGTCTGCGGCGCAATCTTTCTCTGTCGCAATTCCCCTATTTATCGGCTAACATCAAAGAAAAATCCACCGGACAGCGGCCAGATTTTGCCGTGCCTTACATCGTCAAACAAGTTAACGGAATCCATGTGGGAATTATCGGCTTGACAACAACGACCACACCGCGCAGCACTTTTCCGGCTTATGTCACAAACTATGATTTCATCGACTATGAGACAGCGCTGGCAGAAATCGTTCCTCAGGTAAAAAATGCCGGCGCAGAGCTGCTGGTCGTTTTGGGGCATATTTGCAAAGATGAAATGCAAAATATCCTTCCTGCAGCTAAAGAAATGGGAATCGCCGTAATCACTGGCGGCCATTGTCGAGACACTCTCAATCAAACTGTCGATGGAGTGGCGCTGATTCACACTGGCTATTATATGCAAAACTACGCTGAAGTGGCCATTGAATTTGACACCGAAGCAGACACTGTGGTCAGCTTGACTCAAAAATTAGTCTCCAACGAGCCTCATACACCAGACCCGGAAATACAATCGGTCATTGACAGATGGAGAGCGCACGTTGATGCCACGCTATCCGAAGTCATTGGCTATGCTGATTCCGAAATTAACTCGCGCTCCAATGAGATGTACAACATGATTTGTGATTCATGGCTGGAAATGTTTCCCGACGCGGATATTTCCTGTACCAATATTGGGGGAATTCGCCAGTCAATACCCGCAGGGAATATCACATTGGGCACAATCGTCGGAGTTTTGCCGTTTGAGAATCAAATTGTATCGCTCGAGCACACCGGAAGTCAGGTCATCGATGTCACCAAATATCTGATTGTCGGCGGGATGACCCGCGTTGATGGCTACAAATTATCCGACGGCTCGCCGCTCCAAATGGGAGAAACATACACTATTCTTACGACTGACTATCTCTATTCCCGCAGCGATTATAATTTTTCCCTTTACGATCCGACGCCAGTGTTGCTTGCAGTAAACTACCGTGATCCGGTGATCGAATGGATCCGCTCAAAAAATAGCAGCTCGACAAATCCGCTGAATCAATATCTGGATGGGAATCCGCGCTGAAAAGATATTATTTCTCAAATTTTTCAGCGATGAATTCGGAGACAAGATCAAGCGCTGCTGTCAGATTCTCTGACTCCGTACCAAATCCGAAACGCAAATAATCTGCCGGCATCAGGAATTGTTCGCCGGGCACAATGAGCACACTCTTTTCGTCGCGCAGTTTTGTGACAAAATCATTGGAAGATACCGGCAACCGATGACGCACCAAAGTGACGGCGCTGGCTTCCGGCGGTATCCACTGGAATAATCCCGCTTTTCCCCCCATCCAGTTTTCCAGAATTTGAAAATTTTTGCGTATCAAACTGCGTGTACGCTGAAAAATTTTTTCCCGTTTCTCCGGCTGAAGCGCGATTTGTGCAATGTGGTCGCTCAAAGTGTTGGGACTAATCGTCGTATAATCTTTGTAACCCCAAAGTTGATCAACTAATTTGGGAGGAGCAACGACCCAGCCGATTCTCAAACCAGGCAAGCCAAACGCTTTAGACAAACCTCCGTTGACAATGACTCGATCGTAAGAGCCGTAGAAGGAAAGAGACAAATTCCCGTCGCGTTCTGAACCGCGATATACTTCATCCGACAGAACCCACGCACCCACAGAAGCCGCTTTTTCCAAAATGCGTTCTATTTCATCTTCCTGCAAGCGCGCGCCGGTGGGGTTATTCGGATGACAAACGGCAATCAGTTTCGTCTTTTCCGTCACTGCCCGATCAAATTCATCCCAGTCAATTTCCCAGCGCGTGTGGTTCGGCTTCAGATGGAAAGGTCTGATATTGGCACCCAAGGATTTTGCCAATCCCCAAATTTGCATATAGTTTGGCAACATCAAAGCGATTTCATCATTGGGTTCCAATAAAAATAGTGTGTTCAGGAAATTTGCTTCAGCGCTGCCAGAAGTGACCAGTACGTTTTCCTTTCCCGCATTGGAATAAAAGCCGGCGATGAGCCGGCGCAGCTCCGCGCTACCATTGGTCTGGTTGTATCCCAGCGGCAATTCTACCAATCGTGCCAATTCATCGTGGGAAATTAATTCATTCAATTGTAAGGGATGGACGCCGCTTTCCGACAGATTGTAATCGACTATATTTTCCCAAAGTGACTGATAGCGTTCCATTTCAAACGGAAGGATTTTCATCAAATTCGCCTTTCCTTGATTTTTAGATTCAGTGCTCTTTCAAAAATAAAAATATTTTCTCCTAAAATCAAGCGATTAATCACTTGAAATTAACAGAAGTGTTTTGTATATTTATTTCCGAATAGAATTGAATTACCTGCTTCAACTAATTTAAAATTTATCTGGCGATCTCACCCAAAACAGAGCAGCACGAAATATTTTATCTTGCCATATCGACCAAATAGGAGTTGAAAATGAAGATCAAACTTGATTACGGAAGTCGCGGACTCGAAATTGAAGTGCCTGAAAAAAATCTTGTGAAAATACTTTCCATGAAACCATCATCTCCGATTTCAAATCCTGAAATGGCTATTGAACAAGCTCTGCAGAACCCCATCGGCACCGAACCTCTGTCAGACCTGGCGCGCGGAAAGAAGACAGCATGTGTGGTTATTTGTGACATCACCAGACCTGTGCCCAATGCAGTTCTCCTGCCACCAATTTTAAAAATTCTGGAGCAAAACGGCATCGAAAGAAAAAACATCACCATTTTGATCGCCACCGGGATTCACCGGCCCAACTTAGGTGACGAATTGATTCAATTAGTGGGCCAGGAAATTGCGCAAAAATATCGGGTGATCAATCATTACGCAAAAAAATCGGAAGAGCAGGTTTACCTCGGTAAAACTTCGAGAGACACCGATGTTTTTATCGACAAGGCTTACATCAATGCAGATCTGAAAATTACTACCGGTTTTATCGAACCGCATTTGATGGCCGGATTTTCCGGCGGAAGAAAACTCGTCTGCCCGGGAATCGCCAGCCTGGAGACCGTCAAAGTGATGCACAGCCCGAAAATTCTGGAACATCCCAATGCGCGCGAAGGGCAGATTGCAGGGAATCCGTTCCACGAAGAAGTCATCGAAATGGTTCGCATGGCAGGTATGGATTTCATGGTAAACGTATCGCTGGACGAAGACAGAAATATCGTAGGGATTTTTGCCGGCGATTACATTGAGGCTCATGCTGCCGGAGTGGATTTCGTTCGCGAGCATGTGGGCGACACTATCGGCGAACCCGTGGATATTGTCATTACCAGTTCCGCCGGCGCACCCCTCGACGCAACTTTTTATCAATCAGTCAAAGGCATGACTGCAGCGCTGCCAATTGTGAAAAAAGGCGGTACAATCATCATCTCTGCGGAGTGCAAAGAAGGCCTCGGCAGTCCGGAATTTACCGAATTAGTCAAATCCACCATGGACACGGAAGATTTTATGCAGAAAATTACAGAAGGGGGCATGTTCGTTATTGATCAGTGGCAATTTGAAGAATTCGCCAAAGTACGCCGTAAAGCGGATGTGATGATTTACTCGGAAAATTTGAGTCAGAAAGATATTCACCCCAATGTGGCGACGATCATTCCTTCGATAGAATCAGGAATCGAGTTCGCCCTGAAAAAATACGGGCCTGATGCCAAAATCGCTGTTATCCCGCGGGGGCCTTATGTTTTGGCGGAGCTTGGGAGTTGAAGGATTGGTAGTTTCCGCCTTCAAAAAGTGCGTAGGGCAATTTTTTCCGATATTTCTTTTTTTTGCTTGACAAAGATGATGTTTTTTGATATAATATTTTATATCTTTCTATGGCTTGAAGATAAAATAAAACAGGT
>NATN01000188.1 GCA_002085355.1 Candidatus Zhuqueibacterota bacterium 4484_87
AGCCAACATGAATTGCCGAAGCTTCGTACTCTTCAATCAGTTCAAGCAAAGCAGGTAAGTCCTTTGGCTCCAAGCCTTCATTGACGAACTCTTTGCCAGAAATACGAATGATAAATGGCAGATTGCCCTTATTTTTTATCACCTGTTCCAGGACTTCTCTGGCGAAACGAAGTCGGTTTTCCTGACTCCCGCCGTACTCATCGGTTCGTTTGTTTGTTCTTTCGGAAAAAAACTGAGCGACAAGATAGCCGTGACCAAATTGAACTTCAATGAAATCCGCTCCGGTTTGTACAGCGCGTTTTGTTGCTTTTCCGTAAGCAGAAATGATTTCTTGAATTTGGCTAACTGTCAATTCTTGGGCTTCAGCGCCCGTGGTCGGACAAACCATTTTTGACGGCGCCAGCGGACTTTGCCCAATGACTTTGGGATTTGCTGCCCTGCCGGCATGATTCAGATGAATCCCGGCTACAGCACCATTTTTATGTATTGTATCAATGATATTTTTGATGTCGTTTACAAACGAATCATCGTGAATGCTCAATTGTTTCGGATGCTCTTTTCCGGTCGGAAGGACAGCCATCGGTTCCAGAATTATGGCAGCCGTGCCACCTTTTGCTATCTTCTCATAAAACTTTAAATTATCTTCAGTGACTTTTCCACCGAGAAGTCCCATGGATGTTTTTACAGGAGCCATAAAAAAACGATTTTTTAGCACCAAGCCATCAATGTTAGTCTTATCGATCACTTTCATGAAAACTTACCTTTCATTCAGTTATCTGCTGTTCATTTTATTTCGTTTATTGATCAGATTGTAATTTTATTCAGCAAATAAACTATCAGCACGTGGGGCCGCCAGAACCGCAATGATGCAGTTCTTTGCAAATGGCACAATTTTTATTCAAAATAAACATATCAAAACCAATCCCAAATAATTGTTCGGTTCATTCGTTAAATGAATCAAAGTTGACAAAGCAGTGTGCAATTCGGCAGATTGCGACTATCTTCTGCTCGCGCAAGAAAGCAATGCTTCCGCTTCTTTATCGTAGTATTTGAATAAATCGTCCTGCCCATCAAGGTAAAACTGCACCGCTTTTTCCGCTTCTTTCACGGAAGAAATGATCACTTCGATATCATTTTCAGCTAATTTTTTAATTGCTTTTCTCCCCATGCTTTGAGCCATGAAAATCTGGCAATCATTGAGCAGCTCCATTACCTTCTCAGTGTTCGCATGCTGGTGTTTGTCTTCAATCACATCAGGATTGGGGCGCAGCTCTTCAGCAAAGATTCTTCCGTTTAAAATTTCGTAGATCAAATAATATCTACCCTCCCCAAAATGGCCTTTGCGGATGGAAATCTTGTCGTCAGTTGCAACGGCGATTTTCATCTTTTGAACTCCTTTAATAGGATGAAATGAATTATGAATTTATGAACTACTATTCTTTTTCTTGTAATCTGTGATGTAAAAACCGCTCCCTTTGAATATTATTCCTGAACCATTTCCGATAACCCGTTCGGTTTCACCCCCACAGACGGGACAAATTTCCTCTGATTCATCCTTAATGCTTTTGAATACATCGAAATGGTGCCCGCATTTTTTGCAACGATATTCATAGGTCGGCATAATTAACCACTCTTTCCAGTTTTATCATTAATAAACACTTAAAGATAACAGTTACAATTCTTTTTTGATCCTGCACAATTTTTTAGATGAAGTAACTTTAAAAATGATTTACCCAATTTCCACTTCTGCCTCATCTACAGAATGCGTCGGCGAGGTTATTCTTGCCAACGAGTTTTCCCTGTACATTTTTATTACATCTTCAACAGCGATATTTTCATCTTCAATTTGATAAATATCAATGAAATTTTCTTTGAGCATGTAAAAAGAGATTTCTCCGATCTGATTTG
This sequence comes from Candidatus Zhuqueibacterota bacterium 4484_87, assembly GCA_002085355.1. Lineage (GTDB taxonomy): Bacteria > Zhuqueibacterota > Zhuqueibacteria > Thermofontimicrobiales > Thermofontimicrobiaceae > 4484-87. The sequence continues at coordinate 1,909 of NATN01000188.1, forward strand.
TGAAAAGCATATCCAGATCATAGTTTACAATTACTTTTACAACGTGCAAACCCACATGTTGTTTCCTGTCGAGGAACTGATTCAAATAAAAATCCTCAATCTCAACTTTATCGTCGGAAATTTGCAAAATAACAAAATAAGGCGCTCTGCCAAAATGTTTATCCACCTGAGAGCGAAGACCGTCGATATTTTTCACCGGAATAATTGCCCTGACTTCCTGCTGCCGAGAAGGCTCGACATGGACGAAAACCGATTCCACCGTCGGAAATTTATCCATTATATTCTGCTCTGCCTCATCAGCAATCGCATGCGCCTGGTAAATTGTGATCGACGGATTTGTAGCAAACTCAATTTCGATCAACCGAAAAGGTCCTGCCTGCCTGATTTTTACAAGATTGACTGCTTTTACACCGGAGATTTCTTTTACAAGTTTTTCAATCTCCTCCTGTAATGGACTGTCTAAATTTGCATCCAAAAGCACCAATAAAGAATTCCAGACATTTTCCAATCCCAGCTTTAAGATCAGCAGAGAAATTAGCATGATGATGACGCTTTCCACAAAGGGAATGCGCCAATACGACATTAAAATTCCGAGCAATACTACAGTTGAAGAAATGATGTCCAGGAATGACTCTTTAGCATTGGCAATCAGGGACTGAGAATGAATCTGCTCCCCAACCTTTTTTTCTTTTCGCGCAATAAAAAAAGCAACAATAATCGAAACAGATGAAGCTGTGATGGGTAAAATCGGAAAGCTGACAACGGGTGGCACAAAAAACAATTTGTGATAGCCATCAATAAATAATTCGATTCCAGCCCAGGCAATAAAAGCACCGATAATTAAGGTCACAAAAGTTTCCGCTTTGTACAAGCCATAGGGGAATCGTTCGCTCTTTTTCCTCGCTGCCAGCCATAATCCAAATCCCGAAGCAAAAATGGCAATACTATCAGCGCCGCTATGGAAGGCGTCGGCAACCAAGACCTTGGAATTAAATACGACGCCCACCACGCCCTTGAGCGCAGAAAGTAAAAGCGTGAAAAAAGTAGCCCAAAATGCTACTTTTTGACCTTTTTTTAATTGTCCGGTCTTGTCAGCCATCCTCTCCTACCTTGATTGCTCCAAACGGACAAGCTGGGATACAGACTAAACATCCCTTACAGCGCTGAACATCTATCACAGCTTTATTCTCAATCATTTCAATAGCATTCACTGGGCAAAAATCCAAACATTTCCTGCAGCCGGTGCACATTTCCGCATCAATGTGGGGAATGGTGATCGATGCCGTTGCAGTTCGTTGGGGTCCCATATTGGGCACTCCTGTCTGAAACTGTCTGGTCATCGGCGTACCACAATTAGGACAAGCTGTTTGATAGCACGGAACTCCCAACTGATGCGGAACAACTGTTTTACAATTTGGGCAAATACAAAAATTATCTCTGCCTGACAAAAAACGTCCTCTTCCACCGCCCATGCCGCGACCGCCACCACCGCCCGCGCCTCTTCCTCTGCCGCCTCCTCGTCCTCCAAATCCAAATGGCATATCTACCTCCAAATTAACAACAATCACAAATTACACATCACAAAAAATTATCTAATAAATTCAAAACCGGGTATCTCTCAACGAATACCACATTTCTTCTTCTTTCATCAGAAAATTTTGCAGATCAGCACTGCTCATCTCTTTCACAATTATTTTCACTTCAAAGCCAAAGCGCATGATCACCTGACGAATTGACTTGACAATTTGATTTCTCACCGGCAATTCTTCTACTGAAATCCCGACAAAGGGAAAAGCAAGGAAGACAATAGCAATTTTCTGTGCTATTCTCACTTTTTTGATAATTCCCAACTCGACCAATGTCTGGTCGATGACAGGATGTTTAATTTTCAATATTTCTGCCTGCAGCGTTTGTAACTGCATTTGCATGCCTTTTGTGGTCAATTCCCAGTCAATCAATTTCCGTTTTTAGTTTAAAAAAATTACCGCGCGTCATTCTTTTGGTTTCAATAATTCCTTTTTTCAGTAACGTTTCTATGTATTTATTTATCTCATTTTCATGCTTTCCCAGCGAAACAGATAAATCCTGAACAGTGCAAGGACGCCGGCGAAGCATTTGCAGTACTGCATTTTCAATGTCAGTGCTGTAAGTCGCTATTTCCTCTCTTTTCTTGAAATTTGCAATAATCTCCGTCTCCCAATCAAGCATTTCGGCAATTCGTCTCAATTCATCCTGCGTCGCTGCTTCAACCCATTCGGCTGTACCAGGCCTGTCAAGAGTGTTTAATTGCACTTGATCCGGTTTAATTCGATGAATGGCATCCCGTAGAGCAAAAATTTCATCATCGTTGTCATTGATGCCCGGAACGATAAATACTTCCAACCACATCGTTCCGGAAAATTCTGATCGTAATTGCACAAGTCCATCAATGACGGTGGGAATTTTTAATTTCGGATGCGGTAAATTAATTTTTTTGAAACTTAACTCGGTTGCCGCATCAAGAGATGGAAGAATAATGTCGATGTCTTTTACTTCTGTCCGTACTTCAGAATCGTAAAAAAGCGTTCCATTTGTTAACAGGGCTAATTTATAATGAGGATAATTCTTTTTAATGAAATCGCTAATTTCGCCAATCCCGGCATGAAGCGTTGGTTCGCCCGAACCCGAGAAAGTGACAAAATCCAATTTCGGACGGGAGCCCAAATATTCCTGCAATTCGTTAATCACGTCCTTGGTAGGAACATATTGTTCACGTTTCAGCGTCAAGTTAGTCGTTCTGCCGCATTCGCAGTAAACGCAATTTAACGAGCACGTTTTATGAGGCACCAGATCGACGCCGAGAGACATCCCCAGCCTTCTCGACGGTACCGGGCCGAACAAATATTTGAATTTCGTCTTTGTCAAGAGTACACTCTCTGTATTAGTATTTTTCTAATTATAAAAAAGGCTAAGGCCAAGAAATTCGCCGTAAGCTCCACTCAGTTTCAATCACCGGCTAATCCTAATCTGTCTATGTATCTTTCCAATTGAATGTCCCAGCCTCAGCCCCGGTTCTCACATGAAGAATTATTCTTTTTCAGACTCTTTCTCTAATTCTTCAATGCGTTTGTTCACGTTCTCCAGAGCATCTTGAAATGATTTTGCCTGATTTCTCAGGATATTGATTTCCTGCTCCGGAGTAATTGACGTTTGGTAAGGAGCATTATAATTCACCGGATAAGCAGCGCCCCAGCCGGCTCGTGCCCATCCCGGTTGACCAGTAGCCCAATACCAATGTCTGTATCCGCGTCCGAATCCTCCAAAGCCTCGCCCGTAACCAAAACCACCGCGTCCATAAATGGGATTTGTGTATCCGGGTCTGCCGTAACCGGCGCAGTAACCTGCTGCTCTTCCGGTCATGGGGCCCATTCCCATGGGTCCTGTTCCGTCTCCTGCTGGCATTTTCGTCACCTCCTTCCAGGGATTAAAAGCCCAACAAATAGAAAACTAATCCAAAAATGACACCAAACACTAAATTAAATAATTTTATCAAAACAGAATCTTTTACAGAATAAGATAGTAAGGGAAGCATTCCATGTCCATCCTGCACAATGGAACTTGCGAGCAAAATGGAAAAAGGAATTATTCCCTGACTAAACATCATCACAAAAATCAAATGAGGCCCTGATTCAGGTAAAAGCGCAATCAGTACGGCAATTATGCCAACCCACGCCTGATGCGTTTTGACAAAAGCTTCCAAATTCCAATATTTGAAACCAATCTCTACGATGAAAATAGCAAAAAATGACCATAAAAACACGCGCCACAAATGTTTCTTTACGATATGATTCCAAATGTGCTCACGCAAAAAGTGTTCAGGAACGCTCCCGACAATTATTGCGGCAATGGCAATTAAACCGGTCATGGTTACTCTTTTCCAACCCCAGCTCTGAGGCCCAACCGCACCGCTGGTCAGAGCAATAA
>NATN01000021.1 GCA_002085355.1 Candidatus Zhuqueibacterota bacterium 4484_87
GCTGACGCCTTAACTCCAATCCAATTTCGGAATTAAGCCGTAAGGCTTTTATTGTTTTTTATTGCTATTTTACTTAAAATTTTTCAACTGGTCATTCATATTTATATGTTTATTATCGACAACGTGAATTTCCAACAGCTATGAAAATTAAGTTCAAAATAGTCAGATTCTTTATCGCGCCCAAAATACGCGTGGCAAACCATTCAAATCGCGAATAATTTCTGTGTGCGAGAAGCGGCCGAGTTTTGCAAAAATTTGTTTCACTGCTTCTCCTTGCGAAGCACCGATTTCCAAAGCCAACAAGCCACCGGGTGATAGAATTTGATCTGTTATTTCCTGCAGACGACGGAACGCATCCAGCCCGTCTTCTCCGCCGAACAATGCCGTATGAGGTTCAAAATCTTTCACCTCGTGAGGCAATGTTTTCATTTCTGCAGCACTGATGTACGGTAAATTACCAACAATTATTTGATATTTATCAAAATTTTTTGGCAGTTCAGAAAAAATATCCTGTTTGATGAATTGAATTTTATCTCTAACGTCATTTTTCGTACTATTTTCCTCTGCGATTGCGATCGTTTGCTCGTCGATATCAATGGCAGTGATTTGAGAGTTTGGTATATTTTTCGCCAGAGCAACCGCAATGTTCCCGCTACCGGTTCCGATATCGAGTATCTTAATTTCTTTTATATCAGGGAAAAAGGTACTATAATTTTCAATAATAAAATCGACCAAAATTTCGGTTTCAGGACGCGGGATTAAGGTTTTGGGCGTTACTTTGAATGGGAGCGAGTAAAATTCGGTTTCCCCGATCAAGTATTGCAGAGGCTCATAATTCCCGCGGCGTTTCAGTAAGTTGCGTAGTTGAGCAAGTTCGATTTCAGATACTGGTTTTTCGAAATTCAGATAGAGTTGAACGCGGTCCAGTCTGAATATTTTCCCTGCAAGCAGTTCAGCGTTAAGGCGCGGATTTTCAATACCTTTTTTCTCCAGGAAATCGGTCATTAGCTGAATGAGTTCCAAAACCGTGTATTTGGGCGATGAGTCGCTCATGCCGTATCGACAAATTTTAGTCGTTCAGCACGATCGGCAATTTGAAGTTGTTCAATCAATTCGTCCAACTCGCCTTCCAAAATTTTGTCCAATTTGTACAGTGTCAAATTGATACGATGATCAGTCACGCGGTTTTGCGGAAAGTTGAATGTCCGAATTTTCGCGCTGCGATCTCCGGTGCTGACCATGGAACGCCGTTCTGCGGCTAATTTTTCCTGTTCTTCGCGCCGCGCTTTTTCATATAATCTGGCGCGGAGAACTTTGATTGCTTTTGCCCGATTTTTGTGCTGCGATTTTTCGTCCTGACAGGTTACGACCAGCCCTGTCGGAATGTGAGTGACGCGTACCGCTGAGTCCGTCGTGTTGACGCTCTGACCGCCGGGGCCGGAAGAGCGATAGACGTCAATTTTCAGCTCATTGGGATCAATTTTAACTTCTACTTCATCCATTTCAGGTAAAACAGCGACAGAGGCAGCAGAAGTGTGGATCCGTCCGCTGGCTTCTGTTTCTGGTACGCGCTGAACCCGATGCACGCCAGCCTCAAATTTAAGTTTTCCATAGGCGTTGTTTCCTGATACCTGAAATGAAATTTCCTTGAACCCGCCGCGTTCCTGTGGATGCGAACTGAGCACTTCTGTTTTCCAGCCCTGCCGTTCGGCGTATTTGAAATACATTCGCGTCAAATCGCCGGCGAAAAGACATGCCTCGTCGCCTCCCGTGCCTGCCCGAATCTCGATGATAGCGTTTTTTTCATCTTCCGGGTCCTTGGGGATGAGCAGCATTTTTAATTCCTGCTCCAATTGTTCCTGCTGCGGCTGTAATTCCCGAATTTCTTCTTCCGCCAATTCGCTCATCTCTGCATCTTCTGCCTGCTCGATGATTTCTTTGGCTTCAGCTAATTGCCGTTGCACATTTTGAAATGCGTTGAATTTTTCTACAATTGGCGCTAATTCGCTCTGCTCTTTCGACAGCTTGCGAAATTGATTTTGGTCTTTAAATACATCAGGGTCGCTCAATAATTTGCTGATTTCGTGATAGCGCGCCTCAATTTTCTCTAATTTATCTTTCATTTCGCTTGCTCCAACGATGCTTCTTGCTGATTTAGGTCATCCGCCCAAACAACGTTGGGATCGCCGGAGAATTTTTCTCCCAGACTTCCTTTCAGCGCGACAATGGCGACTTCCAGCATGGAATCGTCCGGTTTCAGAGCCGTGATTCGCTGCAACCATAGCCCTGGTAATACCATCAAACGCACAATTGGATTGTTCATTTTCTTGTCAGAAAGCTTGATCGCTTCGTAAGAAATCCCGCCGATGAGCGGCACAAAAGCGAGCCGAATGAGACGATCCACGATTGAATCGGGTCTGCCTAACGTCAAAAATACCAAAATACTGATAAGCAAAACCGTCATAATGAAACTGGTGCCACAGCGTGGATGATGAGGTTTGTAAGGTCTGGCATTTTCAACTGTCAATTCTTTGCCATCTTCAAAAGCAAAAATGCTCTGATGCTCAGCACCGTGATAGCGAAAGATGCGCTGAATATCTTTCCACATCGCGATTACGCCAAGATATAGCAGAAAAATAGAAATTCGGAAAAAGCCATCCACCAAATTAAACCAAAACCCGGATTTTATTCCGATCAAATCTGTTAAGATGAGTGGCAAATAGAAAAACAAAGCCAGCCCGGCGATGAGCGAAAATGCGATTGTGGCTGCCATCCATAACTTTGAAATGCCCTTTTGCTCTTTCTTTGAATTTGATTTTTTTTCTTCTTCGGCGACAGCAATGTCTCCTGAAAAAGTTAATGCCTTCACGCCCAGAACCATGGATTCAATCAGAATAACAGCGCCGCGAATGATGGGCAGATTCCAGAATTTATTTCTTTTGGTAAAAGATTGGTAAGGATCGCTTTTTAAAACAATTTTTCCGTCCGGGCGTCTGACAGCGACAGCGACTCGTTCCGGTGAGCGCATCATCACGCCCTCAATGACGGCTTGTCCGCCAACGTTTATTTTCTTTTCTGATGCCAATTTTCAATTCTTCCTAAATTAGATTTATTTTTTTGTGACCGTCTGAATGGAATTGTGATTGATGTTTTATAAAAAATTGACCAATACTTACCAACAGCGTTCTTTTTTAGATATAAAAAAACGGAATACCTGAACCTTATCAATCGGATCAGATTGTATTCCGTTTGTTTCAAACTCAAAAAAACTATGAATTTTGAAGATCTTTGCCAGCGTTGTCTTTCAATCCATATTTTCTCATAAATTTCTCAACACGTCCTGCTGAGTCAACTAATTTCTGCTTGCCGGTAAAAAACGGATGACAACTGGAGCAAATTTCCAGATGCATGTCGCCTTTGGTTGAGCGAACCTGAAATGTATTTCCACATGCGCAGGTCACCGTTCCGACCTTGTATTCCGGATGAATTTTCGCTTTCAAGAGAATCTACCTCCTTACACATATTATTTTGATAAAACTATTTCTCACATCGTTGCTCAAATTAAGATTCCAAATATAAGAATATTTTCGCTGTAATGCAAGAAAAAAACGAAATTACGAGTTCATAAGTTCCAAAAACTTTTTATTGGATTTTGTTGCGCGCAATCTATCAACGAGAAATTCGATTGCCTCCACCGGATTGAGCTCGCTTAACACTTTGCGCAGAATCCATACGCGATTCAGCTCTTTGGCAGTCAATAAAAGTTCTTCTTTTCGCGTGCCCGATTTGTTGATATCAATTGCCGGGAAAAGACGCCTGTCCGCCAGGTTGCGGTCGAGCACAAGTTCCATGTTTCCGGTGCCTTTGAACTCTTCAAAAATAACGTCATCCATGCGGCTGCCGGTATCGATGAGTGCGGTGGCGATGATAGTCAGGCTGCCCCCTTCTTCGATATTTCGCGCTGCGCCGAAAAAACGTTTCGGTCTATGCAAGGCGTTCGCGTCCACACCACCAGAGAGAATTTTGCCACTATGCGGCACGACTGCGTTGTAGGCGCGTGCTAAACGAGTGATACTGTCCAGCAGAATGACAACATCCTGTTTATATTCAACCAACCGTTTGGCTTTTTCCAGAACCATTTCCGAGACTTGCACGTGACGTTCCGCCGGTTCATCAAATGTTGAACTGACGACTTCTGCTTCTACTGAACGCTCCATGTCGGTCACTTCTTCCGGTCTTTCATCGATGAGGAGAACAATCAATTTGACTTCCGAATGATTCGTTGTAATTGCGTTAGCGATTGCCTGCAAGAGCATTGTTTTACCGGTTTTGGGCTGGGCAACGATGAGCCCGCGCTGTCCTTTGCCGATTGGGGTCAGCAGATTCATGATACGTGTGGAATAGTTTGTTGCTGAAAATTCCAGATTGAGCCGCTCGTTGGGATATAATGGCGTCAGGTTGTCGAAAAGAATTTTGCTTTTTGCCTCTTCCGGATTTTCATAATTAACTGCTTCCACTTTCAGCAGTGCGAAAAAGCGCTCGTTTTCTTTTGGCGGACGAATTTGTCCGGAAACAGTATCTCCTGTTTTGAGACCAAAACGTTTGATCTGAGACGGGGAAACATAAATGTCATCAGGCCCCGGCAGGTAGTTGTAATCCGGCGAGCGTAAAAAACCATATCCATCGGGCAGAATTTCCAACACACCTTCAGCGAAAATCAAACCTTCCTGTTTTGTCTGCTCCTCCAGAATTTTGAAGATGAGCTCTTGTTTCTTCATTCCGCTGGAACCTGGGATATTCAGATCCTGAGCCACTTTGGTCAATTCTGAGATTTTCAGCGCTTTTAATTCAGCAATATCCATAATTTAATCCTTTTTATAAATGATTTGGTGATTAATATTTTTCATTAAAATTTAACAGTCTTCAACTATCAATAATCGTTTTGTGCAATTTATTCGTTTTTAGAGAAAATCAGGGCAAAAACTTTCTTTTGCATGCTTTCCCGAGAGCAATACGTAAAAATAGCATTTTATTTTCACAATTTCGGGATACAAATAGAGGCAATTTTGCATTGTTCGGAGAATTGTTTGCGTGTTACCTGTTTTGATAGCAGAAATGTGATTATATTCTTTTCTCCGTCACCGGATCAAAAAAATGTGCCCTTTCCATTTTAAATACAAGTTTTGTTTTTTGACCAACGGCCAATTCATTTTTTTCTCTGATTCTAGCAACAAGCTGGTGCTTTCCGGTATTTAAATAAAGGAAAAACTCATTTCCCATGGGCTCAATGACCTCCAGCAAAATTTCAACCGGAGCGGGATATTTCACATGCTCAGAGAAATGAGCATCGCTAATATCTTCCGGGCGGATGCCTAAAATGATTTCCTTATCGATAAAGTCTGCTAATTTGTCCTGATAGGCTTCTGGAATGGTTAGTCGGAGTTTCCCTTCGTCAAGAATCAAACCATTCTGGCGCTTTAAAGTTCCCGATAAAAAATTCATTGCCGGACTGCCGATAAAGCCTGCGACAAATTTATTGACCGGAAAATCATACAGATTGAGCGGTGTGTCTATTTGCTGAACCAGCCCGTCTTTCATAACGACAATTCTGTCGCCCATGGTCATCGCTTCCATCTGATCATGGGTAACATAGATCATTGTTGTTTCCAGTCGGCTGTGCAATTTGGAAATTTCCGTTCTCATTTGAACGCGGAGTTTGGCGTCGAGGTTGGAAAGCGGCTCGTCAAATAAAAATACCTGGGGTTTTCTGACAATAGCTCTGCCAACAGCAACACGTTGCCTTTGTCCGCCGGAAAGCGCTTTCGGCTTTCTGTCCAATAAATCCGTGATTTCCAATATCTCTGCTGCTTCCCGCACTCTTTTTTCAATTTCAGTTTTGGGGAATTTTCTCAATTTTAATCCGAACGCCATATTCTGGAACACGGTCATGTGCGGATAAAGCGCATAATTTTGAAAAACCATGGCGATGTCCCTGTCTTTGGGCGGCACATCATTGACGACACGATCTCCGATTAAAATTTTTCCTTTGCTCACTTCTTCAAGTCCGGCGATCATGCGTAAAGTTGTCGATTTCCCGCAACCTGAGGGACCAACTAACACCATAAATTCTTTGTCTTTAATTTCCACATCGATTTCATTGACAGCAATAACATCTTTATCAAAGATTTTACTCACCCGCTCCAACTTCACTTGAGCCATTTTTAATCCTTCTGTCCTTTTTCAATTGTTCAATCTTCATAGGGTAACAGATATTTCAATAGAAATTTTTTTGCTCTTGATAAATGAAACTCATTTCATTGTTAATTTTAGATATTCAACTTTTATGAAGCTAAATATAAAAATGAAATGTCACTTTATCTTTTCATCCTTTCGATAGCTCGGAGTAAAAAAAATGTCGATAGCGCCTCAGTAACTTTTTTCATTTTTCAAGGATTTATACCACCGAGGGTTTTAGGAGTTTAGCGAAAAGCATTTCAGTCAACAAGGAGAGTTGAACGCCTAAATCTATAAAAAAAAATCATTATTGTCAAGTTTTTTTTGAAAAAATTTATTGGCTACAGAAAGAGTACGAATAAATGAATAAAAGCGGAGTTTATTTTATGACGGTTTGAATGAAGCGTATTTCTCGGGTGCAAAATAAATGCGCCACGAAAGTGTTAATTACATTTTCTTTTATTTACAAATTCGTGGCGCTAAAATTTTTTAATGCCAGAGAAATCAGATTTTTTCTCAAAATGGTGAAAAAACAAAATCGAACCACAGAGCGTCGTAATCCCTACGATTTAATGATGAATTTGCAAAAATTCCGCTATTCGTTTTTTCCCTGCACGATATAGGTTAAAATCAATCCCACTAATAGCGTTACTGAACTTCCGATGAAAACGTACCAGGGCCAGCCAAAGCGGATCGGCTCCACTGATCGCAGCAGGGCGGAGATGGCGATGATCAAAATCAGCAGGGCAATTTGATAACGCCTGGTCTGTGTCTTCATAAAAATCCAGAGGAAAGCAATGACATTGATGGCAATAATGACATTCTGCACAACCCCAGTAACACCGATGATCCAAGTCATAAAATAAATAGATGACCATTGTGCAACAAGGGCAGTCATTTCCGAAGTTTTCTTGGAGAAAATGCCAAGAAAAAATACACCTAACATTCCGCCATAAGTGAAGGAGGCAATGCCCAGCCCTAATTCCACGACCGGATTGTTCATGTCGGTGAACAGTAACGCGCCGCCGATAAAAATGACGCCCCAGATCGCGGTGAAAATTCGCGAAATGAGCAGGTCGCGTTTGGGAGAGTTGTTTTTCCCGAAGCGTGATTTGTACAAGTCGAGCATGGATGAGGAAGCCAGCGAATTTAGCGAGCCGCTCAGCGTGGACATTGCAGCAGCAAAAACGCCGGCGATGATGACACCGGAGAGTCCGGGCGGCAGAACTTCCACAATAAATTTAGGAAAGAGCTGATCCGAACGGGAGAGAAAAGCGCTGCCCGGGCCGATCGGCTGTCCGTGGTAAAAAGCGTACATCATTAGTCCGATGACCAAAAACAGTGCAAATTGAAAAAATACAATAACACCGCTGGTGATGAGCGCTTTCTGGCTGCTTTTAAGGTTGTTACATGTCAAAAGCCGCTGTACAATGAGTTGGTCTGTACCGTGAGATGCCATGGACAAAAATGCCCCGCCAATGATGCTGGTAATTAAAGTGTAATTGATAGTAAAGAATTCTTTCCAGCCCTTTTCAAACCCCAGATAAATAAATTCAAATTTGTTTTCAGGTCTGGCGGCAGCAACAACGTCGCTCCAGCCATGCGGAAGCAAGTGCAGCAGATAAATACCGGCAATGATGGAGCCGCCCAGGTAAATCCCCATTTGCAATACATCAATCCAAACCACAGCACGGATACCGCCGAAATAGGTGTAAATGATCGTAAAAATGCCAATAACAGCAATGGACACGGGAAAACTCCAGCCAGTGATGATGGAAAGAGGGATTGCCGTGGCGAATAATCTCACGCCGTCCGCTAAAAGGCGCGTGATTTGAAAAATGACTGAAGAAAATTTTCTGATATTCATCCCGTATCTCTGTCCCAAGAATTCGTACGCTGTGGAGAGTTCACCGCGATAATAAGCAGGGAGCAGCACGAAGCTAATGATAATTCTTCCCAGAATATACCCGACTGCTAATTGCAGGAAATTGAGATTTGTCAGATACGCCAGTCCGGGAATACTGATGAACGTCAAAGTACTTGTTTCTGTGGCAACGACGGAAAAGCAGACCGCGCCCCAGGGCAAATTCCGGTCGCCCAAAAAATAGTCGCGAGTGCTCTTTTGATGCCTTCCCAGCCAGGATCCCAAAAGTGTTACCGCGATCATGTAGATGAAAAGAATAGTGAAGTCAATGGGAGTAAAAGCCATTTTCAAGTCTCCAATTCAAGTAATTGAGTTCCTATTTTTCATTCTCATCATAAACCCGCCAATAAGGTATTTCCGCTTTCCAGCTTTCAGTAATTTCTTTTGGCGGACGTACAACAATAGCGTTGCACTCTGCCGTAACTGTACCGTCAGGAAGACTGATCGAACCGGCAACTTTTGCGCTTTTTTTCCCGTAACGGACAAGCCAACCCCGAACTTTCAAGGGCGTGTTTGTTGGAGTCGGATGCTTGTAAGTTATTTCCAATTTCAAAGTAACAAATAGATTGCTAAAATCACCATCAAGTAACACCGCGCGTCCGGAAGTCTCATCCAGAATCGTGGCGACTATACCACCGTGAGCAATTCCCGGATAGCCATTGAAATGCTCCGGGATCGAAATTTCACCGACGACTTGATTGTTTTCAGTGTCGTTGAACCATTCCATTTTCAGACCATGGTCGTTCTGTTTTCCACACATAAAACATGTTCGCGAAGAGGGTTGTTTGATCAGGCTCATTTTGATTCTACCTTTCCCAATTTATCGTTTCCGTTTTCTCAATTGTGTTGTTTGTATCCATATCCTCAAATTTGTCGTTGCGCTGGTGTATTCGACGAAATAAGATTTTGAGATGTGTAATTTTGCCCAGGTTTCTCTTTTTTGTTTTACACTGTCATTGCAACTTTATTAAATATAAAATTTGTTTCGAAAATGTCAAGTAAAATAAATTTTGACTATCCGTCAAATTGTGTCGCTATTTATTTTTAATAAACGTAAAAAATTGCTTGACAAATTTGACAAAAATTGTTATTTTTCAATTGGATAAAATCGATACATAGCAACTTAAGGCAGCTTGTTTTGCGAAAACTGTAGCACTCTTTTCACATTGTTTGATTGGAAAAGGCCAGATAATGTTTGAAATTTATTCGCTTCGCAAATCCTGGGCGGGCATGGTTCAAAAATACCGCATGAAGAAACAACTGGCAAGAGTCCGCAAGCTTTTTCTCTTCTTGTTCTCCGTTTGGCTCATCGGTTCAATGCTGACAATTTTAGCGCAATACTTTTTTGCCCGCGAAGCGCACCAGTCCGTTCGTGAGTACATGCAGTATTTTTGGGTAGTCATTATTGAACTGGTCAGCGGCTTTGATATTCCAAATACGACAACGTTACATATAACCAGTCAGATTATTTCGGTAATCATGCTGGTTATGGGCATTGTAGTCGTTGGTCTTTTCACCGGACAAATTATTTCTATCTTTGTGCACGTGCTTCAACGGGGCGAGTTCGTTTCCGAGAAGCCGGATACTTTTCAATTTAAAAATCCGATTATCGTTTGCGGTATCAGTCCGAAGTTGCCAAATATTGTTCGTAATTTGAGAAAAAGCGGATTGTCAAAAGATCGAGAAATCGTTATTGTCGGCGATGATGCGGACCAGGTGAAAAAAGAGGAAGAGGAGGCTTTTGAGGATGTCTGGTACGTAAAAGGTGAGCCCTCACAAAGAGCGATTTTGCTAAATGCTATTGGCAGGCAAGATACCCGGGTCATCATTTTGGAACGGCGGTACGATGAGCCGGAGTTTTCCAGTCAATGTGCGATCAATACAGCCATGGCGGTGGAGGCCATTGACGAAAAAATTCACACCGTCGTTGAAGTAACGCACAATCGGGATGCAGGACATTTTCAGCGCACGCACATCAATGACATGATTAATATTTCTGATTTTGGGATGAAATTAATTGCCCAAGCTGCGCTCCGTCCGGGAATGGCGCGGGTTTTTTCTCAATTGCTGGGTGGAAATGATGACGAGAAATCTACAGTACAAATCTATTTCACCCCTCTGCCGTTACAAAAAATATTTGTCGGGAAAAGCTATGCAGAAATTATCCCAATGATTTGTAGTGAGTTTCGTTGTGCAAATATCACTTTGCTTGGCTTTGCCAAATTTATCAGCGATGAGCAAAAAGAGAAATTAAAATTGAATTTACGGAATACCAATTATTTTATTCAAATTAATCCTGTGCGCAGAAAATCGACAGAGGAGGCGGGTAAAAACTACACCATGCGTGAGGGGAAACTCTATTTTTTCAAAGAAACAATACTCGATGAAAATGATCAGTTGATTTATTTGGCGGATGCGCCGGTTGATTTTGCCAAGGAATTATTCAAAATATCAAAAAGGGGATGAGCATGGAAAGAAAGAATGTGTCAAATGAGGGCGATTTTGGCATTCGTGATCATATTATCATTTGCAATTGGACGGAGAAAGCGGACGTGATTGTGCGCCAGCTCCATGACGTGAGCGTTCGCCACAAGAGTCCAATTATTGTTATCACCAGCAATCCTGAAAAAATTCCCAAAACCACAGATCCGGCTTACAGAGGATTGCTGATGATTCCCGGAAATCCTGCTGATAAAGAAATTTTGAAAAGGGCGGATATCAGCACCGCAAAAACGGTGATTGTCTTGGCTGATGAGGATGATCCGGAGCGGGCAGATTCCAAATCCATTTTGATTGTTCTGGCAATTGATGCGATTAATCCCAATGTGCATGTGATCGTGGAGTTGATGCGTTCAAATAACGAGATGTTTTTCCAGTATTCGCATGTCAACGAAATTGTCTGTCTGGAACAATTGGCGGAAAAACTGCTGGCTCAATCAGCGTTAACGCCCGGGTTGTCGCAGGTTTACATGGATTTATTGACGCAGTCAGTTGACACAAACGAAATTTATCAGGAGCCAATTCCGCGGTCGTTCATCGGAAAAACCTATCGCGAAATAGAGGAAGAAATCATAAAAATTGATGAGAAGGATGTCATCCTGATCGGTTTTTCAACGACAGTGGAGAAAAAAGTGCAGGATCAATCTGTAGTAAATGGTTTTGGCAACAAAATTTATGAGCGAAAAGTAATCATCAATCCCAAAAGTTCGTCGCGTGATGATTTTTCCAAAGATTACAAATTTCAGAACGGTGATACAATTTTTCTGATCTCTTACATTGAGCCGGATTTGGATGAGTATTTTGAAAGAAAAGGATTGTGAAATTAGTGATGGAACAGAATTGCTAATTTGTTGGGAACAGCATTTTTGAAAAATAGCACATGAATTCACCGAAAAATTTTAGCGCCAAAGAGCGATTTGCAGCAAAAAAAAACTTGACAAATAGAGAAAATATTTGTATATTTGGCTTCGCTAATTTGAATGAAATAGCAAAATATCAAAAGACGCACTCCGGCGTAGCTCAATTGGCAGAGCGGGTGGCTGTTAACCACTAGGTTGTAGGTTCGAGTCCTACCGCCGGAGCAAAATCAAGCCTTGGATTTTCCGAGGCTTTTTTTGTGAAATCATCGCTGATTATAGCTTATTCAAGCCCCCAATTTTTTGTGCCCATTATCAACATTCCTTTTCTCCCGAGCTAAATGTCTCTGATACAAAATTCGCTCCCTGTGTCGTTAATCACAGTGTAGGATAATATTTTTTGCTAAATTAAACAAAATCATTAAAATTAGCTTATCTTCGTAAACATTAAAAATTCCTTGCAGATTTGAAAATAATTGTTTAGATTATCACTGAAAGCAGGGAAAATATTAAATTCATTCATTTTAATGAGGTGATGAAATGAAGAATTGGTTCAATAGAAAAACTGCAAATTTCGTATTGTTCATTTTTGCGTGTATTTTATTTGCAAATGTGAGTTGGGGGCAGACGCTTTATTCAGAGCGTCCCTATCAGCCAGTCGTACTGCGTGGCGGCGTGTTGTCGAGTTTTTTCGACGTTCCGGTTGATTCGATTTACATGTACGTCTATTCTGATTCGGCAGGTTCATGGAGCATGATTCCGTTTCAGATTGACGAACGGATTCTTGCGGAAGATCCTTTCAAGCCGGGCAATGAGAGCGCTTACCGGCATTCGTATTTTATCCCGGATGACGGTGTGCTTGATGTGGATGATGAACTGGTTTTTTTGGTTGGTGACCTTGGAGATCAGGCTCCTGCGGAGAGTTGGATCGATGATGCAGAGTCGCGACGATTTGAGCGACTGGAAATCCGGCTTTGGGATCAGGATAATCCGGGAATTGAAGCGTACGGCTATTTGTACCGTTCATCGACAATTACAGAACCAATTCCACATCCGTACGATTTTAGTTGTGATGAAGAAAATGATATTGTCTCTACTGTAAATTATCAAGTACGCATGAGCAAGGAGAATGGGCTGATTGAGGACGTCATTTTAAAACCACCGCTCGGCTCAGGTGTTGATATTTTTGACACGCAAAAGATACGTTTTGCCGGTTTATTTGACTTTGGGACTTTTCCCATTGTCATCGGAAGGGGCAATTCACCTGCTGCGAATGAGCGGGAGCAACTTTATGTTTATCCGGATTATTACGAACACACAACTCATCCTGTTGTGAGGCTCGTTCGCGAAGTTCGTCAAACGATTCGTTTCGGGATTCCTATCGATGATTTAGCGTTTTACGTGACAACTCGTTACTATCCGTTCAGCGGCAATGTTGCCGGAGGAGCAGATTTGAATCCGGAAACGCTGAAAGAGCAGTTCCACACTACAGAGGACATTTATATTAAATTGGATTTGCTGCGCCAATCCATTGATTTCAATGTCAATGCTACCGGAATGAAGTTTTACAGCAGATACAATGATAATGTGATCATTGACGGTGTACCTGACGAAGTGGACAAAACCATTGACATCCCGATAAAAGAATGGTCGCTGGTGACAGGGGACCAGGGTTCCATGTTCACGCAAATTGAATTTGAAGATACATCCTGGCAGAGCATTGAGTTGTATTTTTATGATAATTCCGAAGGCGGTCAGGGAGACGGCACAATCGTTGAGGGAGGCGACACCGGTGATCGCGTTTCCTACGGCGATGAGGGGATTTTGTTCAGAGACTTGACGCAGGACAGTGTTAACTTGACTTTAGGGTTTCAGGCTTATTTTTTACCGGCAAATTTGACAAGAGCCGACGGCGAGAAAATCGCTTCCTGGCTTGAAAAACCGCTCTATGTTTACACCAGAGCCCAGTCTTTCCTGACATCCGTTTCCGATGACGAATATCCGAATACCACTCGCGGATTTGAACTGGCGCAGAACTATCCCAATCCGTTCAACGGGACGACAAAAATCTCTTTCAAATTAGCACAGCCGTCGCATGTTACGCTCAAAATTTTCAATTTGTCAGGTCAGTTGATCAAAGTCTTGACTGACGAAAAATATGGCTCGGGGAGTCATCAAATTTTGTGGGACGGGAAAAATCAGGCTGGCGAGATCGCTGCCAGCGGCGTTTATTATTATCAAATTACCACAGGAACCGGTTCGCAAATGAAGAAGATGGTTTTTCTGCAATAAAATTTGATCTGATATTTCGGAAATATTTTTTCAAGTCAAGTGAATAGGGGCAAAGGTGCAGAAACACAGTTTTTTTCTGATTCTGGTCGTATGTTTTATTTTGCCAAATTTGTTAATTTCTCAAAATTTTCTGCAAAACGGCGGATTTGAAAGCGGAGAAAATGGCTGGAATGGACTGTGGCTGCGAGTGGACAATACCGGCATGTCTGAATTGGTTGATCATCCTGTGCATTCTGGAAATAAAGCCCTTCATATCAAATGCTGGGGCGAGCAAAATCAGGATTGGTCTTACTCATCAGAAACGTTGCTGCTGGTAGATCCTCAATTTGTTTACGAATTTTCTGCCTGGGTAAAAGCTGATCAGATGAAAGATTACGCCGCGCTTTGTATCACGACGCTTGATCGTAATCAGAATGTCACTGATTGGCTTTTTGCAATCAAAAACACAGAACGCACTAACGGGAACTACGAAAAATTTTCCTTAAAGTTCAAAGTCACTTCGGAAATCAAATATGTCCGCCCCAGATTCGTGGGCTGGGATTCTTGTGATATTTTCATCGACGATGCCAGTTTCGTCATTGCGGATACTGTTGGCAACAACGATGTTTATGTCCTGGAAAATAGCCACTTGAAAGCGGAGATTCATTCTGATGATTTTCGTCTGAATATTTTTGATAAAAAATCAAACCGACAATACGCCAGTTCCGGTCTGGCAACCTTTTTGCCTCTCCGCGTAGATTCCATTAAGGACGGTCTTTCTTTCCACGGTATTTATCTTCCCGAAGATTTGGAATTATCCGTTGATCTGTCGCTTCAAGACAACACGCTCATTTTTCAACTTTCGGCAGATTCGCTTTCCGATTTAAATGAAGAAATATTTTTCCCCGCACCGATTCTCTCCAATGCCGGAGATTTTTTCATTGTTCCGAGAGCCTCGGGAATCATTTTTCCCGTAACTCATCATTACCCATTCTGGGATTTTCGATTTTGGGGGTATAAATCCACCATGGCATTTGTCGGTGTAACGAATTTGGCCTCCGGCTACATGATCGCCACTGACGATCCCTGGGATACAGGCGTTGAATTTGTCAAAAATGAAATCCAAAATTACTATAATTTGCAGCTTTACCATGCGCCGAGCAAAGGGAAATTTGCTTATCCGAGAAAATTTTATTTGACGTTTGTGCATGACAACGGCTACGTGGAAATGTGTCAGTGGTACCGCCGGCATGTCCAACAATTGCGTCCGGTGAAAACTTTTTCAGAAAAGATTTCAGAAAACCCTGATGTGGAAAAATTAAAAGGC
>NATN01000022.1 GCA_002085355.1 Candidatus Zhuqueibacterota bacterium 4484_87
AATTTCGATTCGTACGACTTTGCCGTTGATCGATAAAATTTCACCTTTGGGGACGATGTTTGACATTATTTGGGAGATGATTTTTTCAATTACTGCGTCCAGATCTTCGGCTGTAATTAATTGTTCCGAGAAAGTGTGATCATTGTATCCCTTTGCCACATTGTAATAGTCGAGAGATAGATTTATTGTGTTGCCTTCTTGTTCAAGCTTCCCGTAAAGGATGACATCAGCATTGACGAGTTTGGCAATTTTTTTATCCTGATTTTCGTCAAAGAAAGCAATGTTCTTCACGATCAAGCCTTGAGTTTGTATGACATTGCGCCATGCATCTTCGTTGATAAGACCGAACCGCCCTGTCTGGGAAAGGGCGCTTCGTAGCTGCTGTGTGGCGCGATTGGCGAAACTTTCCGGGACGCCGATTGCCTGCAACGGTTTTACAAAGGCGACAATTTTTCTTTGAGCATAAATTTGCGTTGCGATGATGAGCAATAAACCTAACGCGAAAACCAAGGTGGATTTTTTGCTGTTCATTTTTTCTCCCTCACAAATTTTGATTTTGCTTTTCCAAAGTTAAGTTTATAATTCAAAATATCTCTTTGCGCCGACGTAGTGGACTTGATAGTAGTGTTTATTAAAATTGCTAATGGTAACGCCTTTGCTGCAACTGGCGTGACAGAATTTTCCGTTTCCCAGATAAATACCCACATGATCGACTTCATTGTAATAATTGTTGGAAAAAAACACAAGGTCGCCAGGTCTGAGCTGATCCTGCGGAATTTTCTTCCCCGATCGGTATTGCTGATGACTCACGCGGGGCAGGGAAATACCCAGTCGTGAAAATACTCGTTGTGTGAAACCGGAACAGTCGATTCCCCATTTGGAGTTGCCTCCCCACAGGTATGGCGTGCCCAGATATTCATCGACTATTTTACGCAGCTTTTTTGAAAATTCGCTTTCATTCAGATGTGCCGGTTCCACGTTTTGTCTGTTTGCATTGGCCTGTTGTCTATGAATCGATTTTTTCTTCTGGATTTGAAATTCATTGTCGCAGATTTTTTTGAATTCTTTATCAGAGAGCAGATGTTCTGAGCCTATTCGCTGTAAAATTTTTGCGTACAAACTCTCATAGTCAAGTTGCTCTTTTGCTGCTTTTTCCAGAGTTGTCAATAAATGGATAAATGATTCTTTGCTCCAATTTTTATCCACTGCTTCAATGGTCACATCGTTGAGGAAATCTTTGGATGGAAACCGGTTATAAAAATTACCGGCGATTGCAGTGTAACGAATAAGCCGGTCCTGCTTTGCTCGTTGCCGAAGCAGATCGTTCAGCGCCGCCGAGAGTTCCGACTTTAATGCCCGAGAGTCGCTGATTTGTTTCAGATTGACAATTGCCACTACAAGCGCGCGATCAAGCGAGATGTGCTTATTTTGCGCGTTGAGCAGGAAATCTGAAGCTGCGGCGATATTTTCCTCCGGGTAATCGTTAGCAGTGATCTCCCGCAAAAATGGGATGCGAAAATCGTCGCCGAGTCCCGCCAACTTTGCCGATATTCTTGTCAAGGTAGCAAGGCGACGCGCAGTTAACTCACCGGAGAGAATTACTTCCAAAAAATTCAGCGCTTCGCGTTTGATCGCACCAAATTTGTAGCTTTGGAAGAGAATTTTACATGCAGCGGCAATTTTTTCCGGCGGATAATCAAAAGAAAAGCCGGTGGCAATGAGCGAACGAATGCCATCAATCTCGTCTGATTGCCACTCATAATCAACCGGCAAGACATCGTCCAGTGAGTCATTGAGCGCTAAAATGACGTCAACGCGGTCCTGGATTGTGAGGTCATCCATCTGTTTGAGCATTTTGTGAAATAATATCCATCCTCGCTCTGTCTGGGCTGTAGATTGGTTAATGAAAAACGTCACGAAAAAAGTGACTAATACCAGGTACAAGGCTCTTTTTCCCATTTTTCACTCTCAGTTTAATATTACCACCGAACAGTTTTTCAGGAGCTCTTTGAAATAGGGTTTAGTCAAATCACCGGAAAATTTTTCTTCAAGTATCAATGTGCTCCCGTTAATTATTTTGACCGGCGTCAAAATCAACGGCTCATTTCCGATTCTTGAACATACTTCATTTTTCTGTAAATTTTTTGCCCAGAGAACCATACCTTGCTTTATCACGATGTCTCTATTCACAATTTCCGGGCTGAAAATAGTGAATTTCCCGCATTTAATATTGACAAGAGGCGTTGCCTCTACATAAAAATTGCGTAAATCAATGACTAGCCCTGTGTATTTTTTATTCTCTTTTTCGCGTTGTGCAAGTCGTTTAAATTGTTCATCTAAAAATGCCAGCAGTCCAAACGGTCCGGTCATTTTAAGAAAAGCTTTGTATCGAGCGCGAACATAGATTCCCGGGCGATATTTTAGCTGTTTAATTAAAGGAATTTTATGTTTTTGTATGAAATGCAACAGTTCCAGCGAATCGACTTCTGCCCACGATGAATTTACCTTTTTAATCTTGTTGAGTAAACCTGAATCGACCAATCTTTCTGACATGGAAATTGATATTTGTTTGTCCTGGCTATAAACGATCGCTTCAGCATTTAATCGACTACTATCTTTGCTGAATGTCACATAGACTCTGGAGCTGTCAATTTTAGTTATATCTGAAAAATTTGAGCTGCTGAGAATATCAAATTTTGACGCAACTTTTTTTAAAATATGTTCCAAAGAGCTATGTATGAGAGCTGAATTTATTTCTTTTTCCGTTTCTTTCGATTGGGAAAATAAAAATGAGTTCAAAAATACCAGTAAGAACAACAGTAAATTTCGAGCTAATTTCATCTCTTTATCTCGCTTTGCACATCAGGATTCAGATGCCGTAATCTCTTGTCTCGAATCAATTATTTTCCAAAGATCAAATTGGGTTAATCCAATTTTTCACTGTTCAGCTAAAAAGGTATTTAATGATTGCGCGATTTTTTTACTCAAATCAATTTTTGCGTTTCGTTCGGCTTCGTTTGGTGTTGAGCCGATCTTGTAACCGGAGTCAGTTAACCTGGTCCATATTTCTTTTTTCGTCACCATATCGATCAACTTCAGCGAACAAGTCGCTTTTGCCTGAAAAAGCCCTTGCATGAACGTTGATTCTTTAAGCGCGGCAACAGACACTTTGCCGACAAGGGCGTAACCGAAACTTTCTCTGAGTCCGTCGAGATAGCGGTAATTTCCCCTAAAAACGGCTTCGATTTTCAACTCGCTCAAGGCGTTTGTGTTCAGCGTGGGAATATTATTTTGATTCAGGACTCTTCCCAAATGACTGGCAATGATATCCTCCTTGCGCGTATAATCCGCGTTATATTCAACGATGGCAATGAGCACAACAGGACTGAATTCAATCGCATGGGTGAATAAGACCATGTTTTGATCGTCATCACCGGAAGCGAATATTTTTAAAGTTGCGACACCAAATACAGGGTAGGGCCAGGAAAGCGCAATCTTGCCGTCCCCGTCTGTTCGGATAGTGGTGATTTTTTTCTCGTTCCCGAAAAAATCGAGTGTCAGCCCCTGAACCGGTTTCCCGTCCCATTGGGCTTGCAGTTCAATGGGACTGTCTAATTGACCATTTTTAGCCGGTTTGGGAAAATCATTCAGCGGCACAATTTTAATTTTGTTGACGATTGATGATTGGATTTGTGCCAGCCTGTTTTCCCACGTGTCAATCAGTGCATTGAATTCCGGACGCATTCCGGCTATCGCACGCGCATTATTGCACAACTTTTTGAGAAGCTGAATTCTTGCCATTGCTTCTGCCAGGTTTTCTGCATTGACAAAATCGAGTAATTTGATGTTTGAAGAAAACTCAGCCTGGTACTCTTTGATGGCAGTTTTCACAATTTTGTCGTGTTCTTTTTTAGAAAATGGCACAAGTACATAAGCAATGTAAAAATACTGAATCTCTCCCAGGTGTTTCGTGGCATACTTTTCCGTGTAATATTTTTTCGCACGAACGCTAATGAGCGCTCTTGAAATTGCCTCTGTCTGACTTGTCTTTTCCACGCTGGTGCCGATGATATTGTCCTGAACGTCTCCGCTGCTCTCGACAATTAATTCTTTCTGCCGCATTTCAAGTTGCACGCCGAGAAGGTCGATGATTTGCTTTCTCGCATTGAGCAATGCGTCCCGGCGCGCATCTTTCTCGCTGGCGAATTTGCCTGAAATTCCGAGAATTTCGTCGGGCTTGTGCTCGGGAACCCATTTCGGCATTTTTTTCCCGGAAATTAAACGCTCTTCGCCCTCTAATAAATTTTTTTGCGCGGCTGCCGGAAACGACAAGACAAGTAACAGAGAAATGAAAATGAGAAAAGCTCTGAATCGCGCAAGTGAAGTAGTCATGGCTATTTCTGCTCAAATAATGATTGCTCGTCGATTAATTTTTCAGCTTTTTCGATTAAGCGTTTTTGCATCTCTGTTTCCGCTTTTTTCTTGGCATTGCGCAGAGCCTGTTTCATCAAATCTTCGCTGTCTTTTTCATTGAAAAGAACCAACACATAAGATTTGTAAAAATTTTTCAAAGCACCGTCATCTTCAACACGCTGCCACTTTTCAACGTGATATTCTTTGGCGCGGGTTTTGACAAAACTTTCGGAGATGAATTCTGTCTGATCTTTGGAAGCAATCGCCGGAACAATGATGTCGGTGGACATGCCGGATGTAATGACCGCTTCTTTCAAAACTTTTTTACCCAAAATTCCCATAAAATCGATTATTTGCTGTCGGGCATCCTTCAGAGCGTCCCGTCGCGCATCGCCCTCCATTTCAAAATCGTGAGAAATCCCCACAAATGCTTTAAGCTCTTTGCTGTCTTTTTTCGAGGGATTATTTACCCAATTGGGCTGTTTCTTGCCGGTGATTTGAATTTCCATACCTGGTACTAATTGCTGTTTTGATGCACATCCAAAAATCAAAAATACAGCGAGGACAAATGTGGCTAAAATGAGTAAGCGTTTCATTGGCTTTCTCCCATAAAATTTGTGCGATGAATTTTTAGGCCATTGTGTCGTTAACTGTCAGAATGTCATGCAAAAAAATCAAACTTGGTGTTGTTTGCGATCAATTTTAGCTAAATTACCAATCAAAATTTGCCTGATTCACCAAATCTTCAGCTTTTTGGATTAAATTTTTTCGTTTTTGATCGGTTTCTTTTGCCTTTTTCATGGCAAGTATTTTCTGTGCTGAAATTTTGGCGAGATTCCTCGGATAGAGCAAAAGTACATACGCTTTGTAGTAATGTTTTTTCACGCCGCCGACCATTTTTTCAAATTTCTCAATGTAAAATTGATCGACTTCGCCCTCAAAAACTCCTTCGGTGAACAGGTCCGTCAGGTCTTTTTTGACCGCTCCTTCTTCGACAATTTCCGCCGCTGCTGCCTCGGAAGCCAATCCCTCTTTTATGGAACGTGAGATTCTCGATGAAATTAAAGTGATCGCTTCCTTTTGCGCCTGCAGAATCGCATCACTGCGCGCGGATGATTCCATGGCGTAATTTTTCGATACGCCGACAACAGCGCGTTTGTCTTTTGTGTTTTTGATTTTGTAATTATTTACCCACTCCGGCTGATTGCCTTTGGAAAGTTTTCGTTCTTCGCCTTCGGTGAGCATTTTTTGTGAACCGCACGAGAGCAGCAACAAATTGAACAGAAAAATTGTGCTCAAAACAAGCGTAATTCTGGTTTTCATAGCCAGCCCCTCCGTACTATTTTAGGTGAGATGAGTTAAAAAAATGGATAGATTATAGCGAAAAGTTGCTTGTTGGTATTAAATTTCTGTAATATACAAATAAAAAAAACTTATGTCAAGATTAAAATTAAAAAAATAATTATTTTGAAAAAAATAAAAAAATATGCTTATTGGTTAGTTTTATGAATATCAGTCAATAATAAAAAAACTTGTTGTAACAAACTGTTAATTAATGAAATATGGAAAAGTGAAGGGACGTTTGAGGAAAAAGAAAGGAAAAAAGAAAACCGGACTCGTGTGCTACAAGTCCGGTTTCGCCAGTTTTGCCGAATAATTTATGACTGCTTGATAAAGTTTCGCAATACTGTGTGTAAAATTCCGCCGTTTCGATAGTAATCTACTTCAACCGGCGTATCCAGACGGCAAATCGCCGTAATCGACTTTTTTGAACCATCAACAGTTTCAAAGTCGACCTTTACTTCCTGACCCGGTTGCAAATTATCATCGATGTGAACTGTCATAGTTTCGCTGCCAGTAAGTCCGATCGACTGATAATTTTCGCCAGGTTTGAATTGCAACGGCAGTACGCCCATACCGACCAGATTGCTGCGGTGGATGCGTTCGAAACTTTCAGCGAGAACAGCCCTGATGCCCAAAAGAATCGTGCCTTTTGCAGCCCAGTCACGGCTGGACCCTGTCCCATATTCTTTGCCTGCTAAAACCATCAACGGAGTGTTTGAATTTTTGTATTTTTCTGCTGCTTCAAAAATTGTCATCACTTCGCCGGTGGGAAGGTAGGTTGTCCAGCCGCCTTCTGTCCCCGGAGCCAATTGATTTTTCAGCCGAATATTGGCAAACGTGCCTCGGGTCATCACGCGGTCGTTTCCGCGGCGCGAACCGTAACTGTTGAAATCTTTCGGATCTACACCGCGTTCGATCAGGTATTTTCCGGCCGGACTATTGGGGTCGATCGATCCCGCAGGAGAAATATGGTCCGTGGTAACGGAATCGCCCACTTTTACCAGTACTTTCATGTTTTTAATGGGAGCAATGGGAGTTGTCTCCGGAGAAAAATTCATGAAGAAGGGCGGTTCCTGAATGTAAGTCGAATTTGGATCCCATTCGTACAATGCGCTCTCCGTGGTCGGGATTTCGTTCCATAGCGGATTGCTTTTTTCAATACCTTCGTATTCTTTTTTGTACAGCCGCGGATTTTGCGCTGCGTCGATCAGTTCATCGATTTCTTCTTTGGCAGGCCAGATATTTTTCAAATAGACCGGCTCGCCATTTTTATCAGTACCGATCGGTTCTGTCGTGAGATCAATATCCATTCTTCCTGCCAGGGCATAAGCGACAACTAACGGGGGAGAGGCAAGATAATTCGCTTTTATTTGCCGATGGATGCGACCCTCGAAATTTCGGTTGCCGCTCAGAACACCGGCAACGACCAGGTCGTATTGATCTATCGCTTCGGAAACAGCGTCGGGTAGAGGCCCGCTGTTACCAATGCAGGTTGTGCATCCGTAACCGACAGTATAAAATCCCAGTTTTTCCAGATATTCAGTCAAACCGGCTTCATTCAGATAATCTGTGACGACTCTTGAACCGGGGGCAAGACTTGTTTTGACGTGAGGCTGAACCGAAAGTCCGCGTTCCACAGCATTTTTTGCCAGCAAACCGGCGGCTAACAGCACAGAAGGATTGCTGGTGTTGGTACAACTTGTGATGGCACTGATGACGACGGAACCATTATGTAATTCGTCCTCTTTGCCATTCATTTTGATTGTCGCTTTTTTATCAAGCTCACTGTCAGGAAGCGCAAATCCTCGTTTTTCAACCGGTGCTTGCAAGGTGTCCTGAAACGCCTGCTTTGCCTGGGAAAGCGGAATCCGATCCTGCGGTCTCTTAGGGCCGGCGATGCACGGTTCGACTTCGCCCAGATCTAATTCCAATGTGATGCTGTAAATCGGATCCGGAGTATCCTTGGTGCGGAAAAGTCCCTGTTCTTTTGAGTAGGCTTCCACTAATCGTACCAGTGATTCCGGTCTGTTTGTATTACGCAGGTAACGCAGAGTTTCTTCATCAACCGGGAAGAATCCGATTGTCGCTCCGTATTCGGGAGCCATGTTGGATAGCATGGCGCGGTCAGGCAAAGACATTTCATTGATTCCCGGGCCAAAATATTCCACAAATTTTCCTACAACCCCGTGCTCGCGAAGTTTCTACCACAGTGAGTGCAACGTCTGTAGCAGTCACGCCGGGTTGCGGTTCGCCGTATAATTTGAAACCGACGACGTCAGGGATGAGCATGTAGATGGGCTGTCCCAACATCACTGCTTCTGCCTCGATACCGCCGACGCCCCAGCCGACAACACCCAGTCCGTTGACCATGGGCGTGTGGCTATCTGTGCCGACTACGGTGTCAGGAAATGCGACGACAAGTCCGTTTTCTTGATTTATTTGCACGACTCTTGCCAGATATTCAAGATTTACCTGGTGAATGATACCGCTTGACGGTGGAATGACGCGGAAGTTTTTGAAAGCGTGTTGTCCCCAGTGGAGGAATTCGTACCTTTCGCGATTTCGTTTAAATTCAATCTCAGAGTTTCGTAAAAGCGCCTTGGGATGACCATACTCATCAACCTGGACTGAATGATCCACAACGAGATCGACCGGGACGATGGGATTGATTTTTTGGGGATCGCCGCCGGCACGTGCCATTGCTGAACGGAGAGCTGCTAAATCCACGACTGCCGGAACTCCGGTAAAATCCTGCATGATCACGCGGGCAGGTTTGTACGGAATTTCTGAACGTGCTTCTGATACCGGCTGCCAATTAGCCAAAGCTTTCACATGATCCGATGTCACCACGTATTCATCACAATTTCTCAACAGATTTTCTAAAATAATTTTAATTGAAAAAGGAAGCCGATTGATGGCGCCGATGCCGTCTTGCTCTAATTTCGCCAGACTGAAATAAGAAAAATTTCCGTCCTGAGTCTGCAAATCGGAACGCGCCTGAAATACATCCGTGTTCTTTTGTGTGGCCATATTCTCCTCATATTTTTTATTGAAAAAACAATATTGAGATAAATTTGATTAATAGTAGTCTAAAGAACTGCTGATCGCCAAATATTTTTTAATAGAAAGTAAATCTAAACAAAAGCTTTGTTGATAATTTTATCAAATTAAAGGAAAAATAACATGCCATACTACATCCGCCCAGAAATGCACACCAATGGCTGCGACTAAACCATCGCGGATGAAACGATCTCCTGCGGCTAATCCGACAATTCCGTTCAGCAGAAAAAGCTCCGCTATCGCGATCGGCGGAATGGAACTGATCGATTTGAAATGCATCATCATCATTAATCCGGGCAAGTGAGCAGCTCCAAAAGCGAGCGCAGCAATCACATTCGCTATGGTCAATGTCACACTTCGGAGGCGCCAGCGTTTCAGAAAAAAGTTAAGCAAAAACGCCCATAGAGACAAAACAAATCCGCGATACAGAATTTCTTCGCCGATGCTGGCAGTCATCGAGGCGATAATTGACATCGGAAACGGAGGATGCGGAAATCCTGCCCATGCATTAGTTGCTGTGAAAATTTTGTCAGCAAAAATCATTGCCAAGCCGACAGCGAGACCGATGATCAGCGGCAGCAGAAACAAACTTATCCAATCAGCGCCGATGCGATAAATGCCAGGCAGATTTATTTTTCTTGCTAACCAGTATCCGATGAATCCCATGATGCTGTACAAAATAATAACAATTCCACCGTTAGCAATGCCAAGCAACCAATCCGGCACTTTGGGCAAAGTGTTCAGATCAAATTGTCCCGGGATATTTTTATATAATTTTAATGCGAACGTGAGAAAAGCAAGCAAAGCATTTGCCAAAATGAAGATGGCAAGAATCTTCAATTGCGATCGATGTTTCGACATATTCGTTTCTCAGTGACGGTATTTTGGAAAAAGTTCTATGAAATGATGCGAGTGTTTTTTCATCAAGCAGGGAAAGAAAATCGATACACAGGAGCAAGTTGAAATTTAATTTCCTGCTCCTGCATTCCCCGAAAATTATTCGTTGACCACTTTAATCAGCGCGTTGATCGCTTCCTCATAATCAGGATGTTGTGCGATTTCCGGAACGTACTGGACGTAACGAATGATGTCCTTTTTATCAACGATAAAAATCGAACGTTGTTCCAAACGCAGCTCTTTTACGTGAGTGCCGTATGCATTGCCAAAATTCATGTCGCGGTGATCCGAAAGAGTTTCCACGCGATCAACTCCGGCAGCGCCGCACCATCTTTTTTGCGCAAATGGCAAGTCCACGCTCACTGTCAGAACAACTACGTCACTGCCAAATTTTGCTGCTTCTTCATTGAATCGGCGGGTTTGCGTGTCGCAGATGCCGGTGTCCAATGACGGTACTACGCTGATGAGCCGGACTTTTCCTGAACTGCTTTTTAGAGTGACTTCTGTCAAATCATTGGACAAAAGCCGGAAATTCGGAGCTTTGTCGCCAACTTTCAGTTTTGGTCCCAATACTGTCAGCGGACTACCCTGAAAGGTAACGTCGCCTTTTCTTTCTATCGCCATTTTTTTGTCTCCTTGAAATATAAGAATTCTGATGGTTTATTTCAATTAAAATTTAAAAAAAATCTTGGGAATTGTTGAAATGTCTATTCCCCATAAGGAATTTCAATGTTTTATAATTGAATTTATTTTAATTAATTTCAAATGGTTAGATGAGAGGAAAAGACAAAAGATTCTCTGATAAAATTGAATATGAATGCAAATGAGAGCGTGCCAAAAAAACAGGGAGCAGCGCGAACTACTCCCTGTAAATCACGGTGAGAAAAATTATTGAAGGCTTGCTTATTTTTTCAGTTGCGCCATGCGCTGATCCAGGTCGTTGGCAAATTTTTCGATTCCTTTTAGCAGCCAATCCGGTGAAATGTGCGCCTCTTCACACAACTCATCCACCGACCCGCCTGTCCGCCAGCGATTGTCCCAATCAGAGGACATGGCGTATTCTTCGGCAACTTTGCTAAATAGCCAGTCGTGCATATTGCGTCGCGCACTATTTGTGATGACTGTAGAATTATGCCAATCTTCGTCCGACACGATCTGCTTCTGGTAGCTTTCCGGCTGCAATTTGAACAGCTCGTAGCTCACGGCAGCGACCAATTTCACGTTCAAGCCTAATTCGTCCAATTTAGGTAAAATTTTCACAACGTTGGCTGTGGTGCTTGTTCCCTGAACAAAGATGGTTCCCATTTTGGGTTGTCCCGCTTTGTAATCACGAATGATGTACGCACCTTTTGCCGCCTCAAAATGAGAGGCAATGCCCAGTTTTTCCCGATCAGGAATTTCGATTGGCGGCCTTGTCAGATGCAATGCGATAATGGGTTTGTCCGTCGCCATTGCTGCGGCAATCATAGGCGCAACTTCGTTGTGTTCCCAGGGATAAAGATTGATAATTTGACCTTCGGGAAAAAGCTGTGTCACGCCCGGCGCAAAGATGCCGAAATGTGTTCGGGAATCTTCTGCTGTTTCCGGGCCCGAATGTCCTGCGATCCAGAGCACTTTTCCGACTTGCAGTTCTGTATCCTGCGCCAATTGGCTGAACAAACGCATGGGGCCATATTTCAAATAAACGAAAGAACCGTAAGTGGAACAGGTGGAATAAAAGCCGTTGAATTCATCAAATTGTTTTTCTGCAAAATTCACTGTGGCAATACCGGCAGAAATTCCGGCATTGGCAAACTCAGTGATTCCCTGAGGCAACAGACTACCTTTCGGGTTATTGTTGCGATCATAAGGACCAAAACCGGGAAAATCGCCATAAGGTTTGGCAAAACCGGAAATATTCGTCGAGTCCGCCAGATCTGCAGACATGGCGATGAACATGGGCCTGCCGTAGCGTTTTGCGCATTCGGCGTTGATCCAGGCGCCAAATTTTGCCAATCCGGCACGGTTGGGCGCTTTTTCACCGGGCTTGGCAAAAATGTCTTTCGGGAAATTTTTGTAATCCGTGAACACCGGATCTTTGAACGGGTTTTTGGAAAAATCATAGAATAATTTTTTACTTTCCGGGATGGATTCGCCTAAATTCACCAGCGTCTCTGCCACGTAATCCAACAGTTCTGGATCCTGATCATACAATTGAAAAACACGATTCAGGTTTTCTCTGGCTTGCGCCACGCGTTCTGCCTCAGTTGCCGGAGCTTCTTTTCCGAATCCTTCAAATTCGATACCATAACGTTCGGTGAAAATTTTTGTTGTCTCCCAGAAGCCCGGGCTGTTTATCGGTTGCGGCGTGCCGTGGGATTTATTGTCGTAAATGCCGTATTCTCTGCCTTTTCGCGTTTTAAACCAGCTAATGTTGGGGCGTTGATCCGGATTCTCGGAATAGGTCATTTCCACCAGTGTTTTCGCTACGGTTTCCCATTCCATGCCTTTCTCAGTGCCGAAAACGCGCCAGCCGTGAGCGCCGAACCAGTCCTGCGGTGTACCATACACAATGTCGCTGATTTTGTGATTGTCAATGCCATAGTCATTCCAATCGATCAAAAAGTATAAATTATTCAATCCCAGGCCGTAAGCTGAATTTTGTGTTTCATGAATTGCTCCGGCAGTGGCGCCGCCTTCGCCTTCGACTGCGAAAACGCGAATGTCATCAGCACCGGCTAATTTGAGCGCCATCGCTTCACCTGCAGCAACAGGGGAGCCGTGTCCCGAAGGTCCGGTGTTGAATTTCAAAAATAAAGTTTTACCTGCCATCTCTGCATGTCCGGGCAGACCGCCATTGTGACGCAACGTGAGCAGGTCTTCCCAGTACAGAGCGCGTTCCGGTTCGCCGGCGATGCGGTAAATTTTATCGCCTGTCTGCTGGTATTTTCGCCGTAAGGCTTCATTGAGAACGGCGAGGATGGCGTAAATCAATGGAATCGTATGCCCTGCGACAAGAATGAATCTGTCTGAAAATCGTTTCTCGGGATTGCGAAGATCGTAACGCATGACGCCGCTCAACATGGTGGCAAGCATCATGTGCACTTTAGAGCGGGAACCGCCGGGATGACCGCTCTGGCGCAAATTAAGCATCATGTCGATAGATTGATCTACCATGTCTTTTACTTTTTCCCATTTGGAAAAATGTTTCTCGAGCTCGTGAAGTTTCTTTTCGATGGTCTGGGATCCTGATGCCATAAGCTCTCTCCGTGGTTAGTGGTTATGAGTTAATTTTTTTATTATTGAAATTTTTCAAAATACAAAATTAAAATATTCAAAAATAAAAAACTACATAATAATGTTTTGAATTTTAACATTTTTTGAGATAAAAGTCAAGGGATTTTTTTGAAAAAATGAAGAGAGGAAAAGGTGGTGTGGCCCACCTTTTTAGGTGGACTACACCTTGGGACTTTCAATTTACCACCAAACTTGCTTTCCGTCTTCAATAGTGAAAATTCTTTCTTCGCGCCGGGAGTCTTTTTCTACTAACCAATACAAACCGTGGTTGGGAATTTCGGAGAAGATTAGCGGGTGTCCGTCAGCAATCATTTCCCCGGCTGAAATCCATTCGTCATTCCAGTAAAATAATTGGTACGCTTTTCCGGTTTTGAAAAATGCTTTTTCGATGCCGTCCGTATCCGCGAGCTGTTTCCTTCGCGTCGTTGAAACCAATTTGATTTTTATTTTGTCATTTTCATCAGCCACGAGCGGTCTGATTGTACCATCTTTTTCCAGAATCAGGGCGCTGGCGGCAGGAATGAGTTTTCCGTGCACAAAATACATAGGCAGATAAGCGATGTTGCGCCCCATGTCCGTGAAAGTGACCTTCTCTCCTTCGATTTTGCCCCAGTGGATCGCTTTCCACTCGCCGTCGTTGAAAACGCAGAGATAGGCGTAATTGACGCTGTCCGGCACCGGCTCCGTCAGGGTGACGGTCACGTCGGACACGTCCACGTAATCGCGGGTGACGTCGGCGTAGTTTTTCCCGGAAAGCCAGCGCGGCACTTTTTCCCATTCCGGTTTCTGAAAGACGAGATTGTTCCTTTGCAAAGAATAGGTTTTACGGTACACTTTTGCCATGCGATTGTGCAGATGATAGGTGCCCGGATTTGCCTCGTCGCCCATGAACATGATTACTTTACCGCTTCTGTCCAGCAGTGCGTTCCAGGCATGATTGTTTCCGGTGTCAGCCCAATGTGGTGTGTAATCACTGGTGACGGCGAGACCGTTGGCGCGCATGGCGTAAATTGCCAGATTGGTCATGTCTTCGCAGCGGCCTTTTTTGTTTTGCAACATTTCCGATAGCGCTTGATCCTGCGGATGGCGGTAAAAAATCGGATCGAAGGTGAACCAAGTTTTCAAGTCATCATTGATTAGCGATGTGGCTTCGATGGGGTCTTTGGGATCACTCATTCTTTTTGCTAAATCTTGATGTTTTTTGAAAAAATAGGGACGCCAGCTTTCCAGCGGTTCGTTGCTGCCGCGGTAGGGCAGAACATATTCGCAAAAATCGGAAAATGTAAGATAATCCGCCCACGGTTTCTCATGCCAAGCGCGAAAACCGTAGTCGATGTTCTCAATCAAGAAATTTGCTGTGATGTGCTGCAAATCTTCCAGCGTCTCTTTGCGCTGCCAATCCATCCCGCCGATAGCGTCGGAAACACTGTCCCAGGCAGCGACCATAGTTTTGTAATCAGGATAAGAGAGCACATCAAAATCCACAGCCGCACCGCTCGTGTCAAGCAATTCGTAGCGGATAAAGCTGTGACCATCCATGTTGCCGATGAGAAAATACGCTGCCTGCAGTTTTAGCGAGTCGCCCGTTTCCTGATAATGATGAATCACTTTTTCCAATTCCGCGCGATTGTCGCCGGCTTTTTTAAGTGCGTTTTCTACTTCAGCCGGATAAGGCGAAGTGGCACAGAATTGAAAAATCGCGATCGCCAGAATAGCGAGCAATGATACGATGATTTTGGATGTTTTTTTCATGGGTTGATCCTTTGCGTTTAGGTCGAATGTTTTTTATATTTCGCTCCTTCAGAGCTTTTGATATTCGAGTGTTTTTTCAATCCCAGCGCGTTGCGCTGGGCTAATCTATTTCACCCCTTACGGGGTAAAAAAAAAATTGTTTATTATACCTTTTGAAGACCCCGAAGGGGTCAAATATTTCAGCATGGGGCAGCGCCCCATGAATAAAATAAAAAAAAATCCAAGAGCCCTGAAGGGGCGGAATAAAAATTATCTTCTCATATTTGCAAGTTTCCCTTAATCCCAAATATATCTTTTATCATATTCAACATGATACCTTTTCAGCAATTCCAGATATTCTTCTTTA
>NATN01000023.1 GCA_002085355.1 Candidatus Zhuqueibacterota bacterium 4484_87
TGAACACCATGCTTCAGCATGGTGGCGTAATAAAAGCCAAAAGACGAATAGCTGCTTCAGCAGCTTACAAAATTATAAAGAGACGACTCACGCTGAACAATTACAATAGTTTCATGACAATTCCCATTAATTCAAAAACAAAGATAGTTCCAAAAGTTTTATGGCAGATTCCTGAAAAATCTTGACAATAAATATGTTTATCCAGCAGCTTTTATCAATATTTCTTAATGATAAGCCCATATACACATTACTTAATCCAGGTATTTGCTATTTGTACGTTTAAATTTCAAATATGACAGAACAATCTTTATCAGGTGACCGGTAAATTGAATTTATTGTTTTTTACCTCTGTGAGCTCTGCGCCTCCGTGGCAAATATTTTATTAGCTGAATGGTTACCTTTTTTCTTACACAAAGACATCACCAGTCAAAAGCTTACAGGTAAAATCTCTTCCCGATCAATTGCTTTATTTACAAACTCCCGCGCCCACAAATCTGCTGTCAGAATATCTTCCAGAGCAGGCCGCAAAATTACTGAATGTTTTTGTAACGCCTGATCTACGTAGCGGGCAATGTCCAAAAAAGAAATTCGTTTTTTGAGAAAATTTTGCACTGCAACTTCATTCGCAGCGTTCAACACTGCCGGGGCTGTCCCCCCTTCTTCGATTGACTGATACGCCAAACGACATGCCGGAAATTTGTCAAAATCGGGTTTGAAAAATGTCAACTGCTTCAATGCGTAAAAATCGACCCGATCCGCCTGCATTCTTTTTCGTTCCGGGAAAGTCAGCGCATATTGAATAGGTAATTTCATATCCGGGATACCCAACTGCGCTTTTACTGAACCGTCAATGAACTCCACAAAAGAATGCACGATGGACTGCGGATGAATGACAACTTCAATCTTTGAAATCGGTATTTTGAACAACCAATGCGCTTCGATCACCTCAAGGCCTTTGTTCATGAGCGTGGCAGAGTCAATGGTGATTTTATTTCCCATGTCCCAATTCGGATGTGCCAGTGCTTGCTTGACGGTCACTTTTTTCAATTTTTCCTCGGAAAACTCAAAAAAGGGACCACCTGATGCTGTCAGAATCAATTTTTGTACGGAGAGAATATCTTCTCCCTGCAAGCATTGAAAAATAGCGCTGTGTTCACTGTCCACTGGGAGCAAACGCACGCCTTTCTTTTCCGCAAAATGAGTCACCAATTCGCCTGCCATCACCAGCGTCTCTTTATTGGCAATGGCAATATCTATTTTTTTCTCGATGGCAGCAAGTGTCGGTACGAGTCCGACCGCACCGACCAGTGCATTAAGCACAATGTCGGCGCCTGTTCCGACCGCAATTTCCTTCAGCCCCTCAGCGCCTGTGAAAACCGTAATGCCTGTTTTTTGAATACGTTCAATCGTTTCAATCGGCAGATTTGTCCCGGTAATGCAAACCGCTTTAGGATGGAATTTGAGACATTGTTCATAAAGTAAATCCACCCGTTGATGAGTGGAAAGAGCAACAATTTCAAATTCGTCAGGATAAGCATCTATCACTTCAAGCGCACTTCTCCCGATTGATCCGGTAGATCCCAGTATCGCAATTCGTTTCATCGTAATCCGCGCAATTTCTGAGTGCGATAAAAGTCCCCGATCACAACGTAACCGGGGACAAAATATCGATTATCTAAAACTTACACCCGCTCCCAAGTTGAATCCCTGAACTTTTCCGAAATTGTAATCCGCATGGATGTACAGCAACGGGAAAGGCGAAATCTTTAATCCAACATTGTAGCGAAGATTTTGATTTGTGTAATCTTTGGTCACTTTGCCAATGGGATCCGGCAGAGTCAGATCCACTTCAAATTTATTGTAATCAATTCCTACAGAGCCATAAGCTTCAAGAATACCTAAAAAGCCTTTGCTCACAACGACTGCGCCGCTGATGGAGCTGACGTTTCCGAAATCAAAATCATCCGGAACAGTCAGATAGTGATAGGCACCGACAATTGCTACCCGCGGCAACAACATATTTTGCAGCAAACCATACTTGAAACCGACTCCGATCAAGGTAATGTTTCCCTTTTTATCACCGTCTCCCATGGGATAAGTAAAAAATCGCCCGGTCGCCTCAACGTTACCCGGAAGTCCCAGGCTTGCCTGCAAAACAGGCAACGGCATCAGAGTCATGTCACGGAAAACGCCACCGTTCAAGCTCTCATCCTGCGGGAATGGGAGAGGTGGTTTCTGATCATCTTTCACCATCATCGTAATGACGCGCAGACCCACGTCAAAGCCGCCGGTTCCGTGAATATCAGCCGTGTGATACAAGCCGCCACCGCTGTAAAAACCGAATAAATCCAAAAGCGGGCCAATGACTTCATCCAAATTAGATTGTGTCTCCATTTGAGCTTCTTCCGGTGGTTTACTGCTGTAATCTGGCGGAAGTACCATTTCTTCCAGATCCAAATCCTGAGCGAAATTCAACGGCGCAAAGCTCACGAGAAACAGCAATGCCAAAATGAGTGAAAAGCTGTTACGTTTCATGGTGGTTTCCTCCTATGTTTGGATAGGTTACTCTCCTTTGCTTCACCTCAGCGATTTCTTGAGATGTCAGCGGGTTATCAATAAATTGAATATTGAATTTTTGTTGGAAACCCATTCGCAACGCCGCCGCTAACGCCTCCCAATTTACAGGTTTCGCTAATATTTGTGATACAGTGATCGTTTTGTCAGCCAATTGTTGACGAAAATCTTCTTCAGTAATGCCATCTCTCAGTTTAACATATTTCGCCAGATTCAGATGATATTCCCCCGTCAGAATTGACCCGTGCTGCAAGATTGAATTTTCATATCTTCGCTGGGCGCTGCCAACCAGTTTTTTGCCATCAAAAGCAATTTCATATCGCGCTGATGTGGAAAAACAAGGCACACTTTTTTTGTACGCTCCGTTTTTCGCTTCATCTTCTTCTCGATGAACCAATTCAGCGTTCACCCCAAACTGATGCAGTCCCTGCAACAAGCCTTCGCTAATTCTGTTGTATGTTGTAAAAATATCTTCTGAAAAAAAACAATGGCCGCGGGGGATTATCACGCTGTACGTCACTTCTTCCGCATGAAAAACAGCCCTTCCGCCAGTCGGTCGCCGTACTAAATCAATATTGTCCTGTGCGCATTTTTCTAATTTGAATTCCTTTGCACTCTGGTGATAGCCCAGTGAAATGGCGTAAGGCTTCCAGCCGTAGAGACGAAGAACCGGCACGTTGGTTTCAGGAACAATTTTCGTTGCCAATACTTCATCGATGACCATGTTACTGACGCCATCGCTGAACCCGGTATTCAAAAAACGCCATTCATCCATTGCATCTGTAGAGTTAATACGTGCATCGTTTGAGCCACGCGCATTCATACAAAATCAGTATTCCTATCGAATAATTCCGCGTTCTGAGGCTTCAATAAAATCAATAATTGTCTGCACTTCGTCAATCGGATTTTCTTGTTTTCTTAATTCCTGCAACGCCTGAGAAATATTCATCCCTGACCGGTAAATTGTTTTGTACGCTTGACGAATTGCCGCCAGAGTTTCTTTGGAAAAACCCTTCCGCGTCAAACCCACGCGATTGACACCGGCATACTGCATCGGATTGCCTGCAGCCAAAATGTATGGCGGAACATCCTTGCTCACCCGCAAACCGCCGCCGACAAAAGAGTACCTTCCCACGCGAACGAACTGGTGTATCGGCGACATTCCTCCGACTGCGGCAAACGACTCAATCACAACATGACCCGCCATGTTCACCGCGTTTGCCAGAATAACGTTATCTCCGATATCGCAATCATGAGCAACGTGCACGTAAGCCATTAACAAACAGTTGCTGCCAATAGTCGTTTTCATGCGATGGGTAGTGCCACGATTCAAAGTGCAAAACTCCCGAATTGTCGTGTTGTCTCCAATTTCAAGAGTGGTTTTTTCTCCTGCATATTTCAAGTCCTGGGGGTCAGTCCCCACAACAGCGCCTTTGAAAACCCGGCATTTTTTGCCCATGCGCACACCCGAATGGATATAAACATGCGAAGCAATCTGAGAACCTTCACCGACTACCACATCGCTTTCGATCACAGAAAAGGGGCCAACAGAAACATTTTCGCCCAATTGAGCTTGCGGATCAACTACTGCCGTTGGATGAATTTGTACCAAACGACCTCCTGCAAGTTAAATTTTCACTCTTTTGAATTTATCGATCAACAACCGCTGCTGACAATTCCGCCTCGACGACCAAATTGTCACCTACGTAGCCTTTACCCACCATTTTGCAAATGGAGCGGCGGTATTTTACCATATCCAGTTCAAAACGCAACTGATCGCCGGGGATGACCGGTTTGCGGAATTTTACATTATCAATTCCGGTAAAATACACTAATTTATTTGACGAATCTTCTTCAGCGTCCAATAGAAGAATGCCTCCAACCTGCGCCATCGCTTCAATGAGAAGCACACCCGGCATGACCGGATGCCCGGGAAAATGTCCCACAAAAAATGGCTCGTTTGCAGTTACATTTTTAATGCCGACAACCCGTTCCTTTGGAACGAGATCAACAATTTTATCAACCAATAAAAACGGATACCGATGAGGCAAAATTTTATGAATAGCATTGATGTCCAAAACAACGCCTTTGCCTGCAGCACGTTTTTGATATTTGGAAACGATTTTCTTTTTTTCAAATTCCTTGCGCAACAATTTGACCAATTCTACATTTGCTGCGTGTCCCGAACGTGCTGCCATGATGTGACCTATCATTGGAGCACCCAACAAAGCCAAATCTCCGATCAGATCCAACGCCTTATGCCGCACCGGTTCGTTGACATAGCGAAGTTCCTTGCCGTCCAGGATGCCATTTTCTCCCAAAACGACTTTTTCCGGGATTTTAAACATTTTTTTCAATCTGCCAAATTCGCTCTCATCAATAGTGCGGTCGATAATTACGATGGCATTGTCCACATTCCCGCCTTTGATAAGTCCTTGATCTTTCAGCATCTCTACTTCATGCAAAAAGCAGAATGTGCGTGACGGCGCAAAATCTTTGACAAATTCTTCTTCCAACGAATATAGCGACGTGTATTGCGTCCCCAGCGCCGGATTTTGATAATCAACCATAAAAGTAATTCTGAACTGATCCGACGGTACGACCACGATGTCAATTTTTCTCGCGGCATCGTGATAGGCAATTGTCTTTTCAATGACAATGTAATTTTTCGGCATGGACTGCTCTTCAAAACCAGCCTCTTGCAAAATTTCCACAAAGGGCATGGCACTCCCGTCACCGACAGGTGGTTCGTTATTTGTCAATTCCACTAAAATATTATCAATCTCCAAACCGGCTATTGCAGCAAGAACGTGCTCCACTGTATGAACATTGACGCCGTTCTGGCCTATCGTGGTGCCGCGGGAGATATCTACCACATGGTCAATATCCGCCAGAATCTCCGGACAATTTTCAACATCCAAGCGCTTGAAACGGATACCAAAATTTTCCTGCGCCGGTTTAAAAGTTAAAGTCACAGAATTTCCCGTATGAAGCCCTATCCCTGAAATCGAAACAGACTTCTTGATGGTTCGTTGATTTTTAAGCATTAAAATTCCCTTTCTGATGCAACTGGTGACTCATTTTTCTCCGTGATTAGTTTTTTGAGACAGTTTGATGTCAAAATAATTATCTGGTTGTTAGATGTCTGCGGGTAAATAATTGATTCAGATTTTTGAACACAGAGAAAAATTTTATTAAACAGATACCTTATTTCAAATTTGAGCAGAAAAGAATGTCTTTCTGTGATTGCTCTTGCCCCTTTATGGGAAAAATTTTCTTTGTATAAACAGGAAGAGCCGACAGTCCTCCGTCAAATTATGAGAGAAAATTTCAAATATAAAATTACTCTTTTTCCATGCGCCTGATCTTATCTTCAAGCTCAGAAATTCGTTTTAACAAATCCGGCAATTTTCGCAAGGCTGCTTCCTCGCGTTTTGCCTGCATGATAGGCCGCGCCGGATAGCCGAAAACAACAGTCTTTGACGCCAGAGGTTTGGAAACCCCGGACTGCGCAGCAATTGTAACGTAATCCCCGATTTCAATATGGCCAACGATACCGACCTGCCCGCCAACAATGCCATTTTTGCCCAATTTAGTGCTCCCTGCTATCCCGCTTTGAGCTGCGATGACTGTATTTTCGCCAATGTCCACATTGTGTGCCACCTGAATTAAATTATCCAGTTTCACACCTTTGCGAATGATGGTCTGTCCTAAAGTCGCGCGATCAATCGTGCAATTCGCGCCAATCTCCACATCATCTTCAACGATGACAATGCCGACCTGTGGAATTTTGTGGTAAATATCGCCCTCCCGGGCAAAACCGAAACCGTCGGATCCGATAATCGTACCGCTATGGATAATCACATTCCTCCCGATATGTACCTGCTCCCGCAAAGTGACATTGGCATAAATAAGCGTATTATCCCCGACCTGAACATCCTCGCCAATGACAACGTTGGGAAAGATGCGACAATTTTTGCCGATTACGGAATTTTTTCCAATCACAACGCCAGCGCCAATTCGCGTGTCATCACCCACAAAAACTGAGGGATCAATGACTGCAGATGAATGAATCCCCTCTTCAAGCATCTCTTTTTGTGGATGGAAATAGCGCAAGACGCGCAAAAAAGCCACATACGGATTTTCCGTGCGAATGATGGTTTTATCAGTAGCAGGGAAATCCATCCCGACGATAATGGCGGAAGCGCTCGAAGAATCAATAAATTTCGCATACTTAGGATTGGAAATGAATGTAACTTCTCCCTCGTGGGCATCTTCGATCTTTGCAACGCCGTAAACAGGCGCTGAACCGTCGCCTTCTAATTTTCCGCTGATAAATTTTGCAACTTGAGAGACTGTAAGTTCCATACGACTCCTTTTTTTCTGAATAACTCACCCCCAAACAAAAATTTTATTCGGGGGCGTTATAAATTTACCAATCAAGCCATGAAAATCAATAGATGGCCGGAGATTTTGAATACATTTATTTCGGCGGGAAAGTTACTTTTTGCCAACCGAAGATGTTTTGTTGAGTTCTTCCAAAATTTTATCGGTCAAGTCAATTACCTGTTTGCTCACATACAAAATATTACCTGCTGCTGTATCCAACACCAGATCAAATCCTTCTGCCTCGCTGATTTTTTTGATCACAGCATTAATTTTGTCCAGAACCGGCTGCATCAATTCAGCCTGTTTTTTGTAAATTTCACCGGTCTGCGGATTGTATTTTTCCTGCTGGAACTGCTGGATTTTTGCAATCAGATTTTGGATTTCTGCTTCTTTCTCTTTTTTCTTGGCGTCGCTCAAGAGCAAGCTCTGAGATTCATACTGATCCTGCAACTGACGCAGAGTTTCCTGCAACTGTCGCCCTTCCTGCTGGTACTGGCGATCCAATTCGTCAATCTTTTTCTGGACATCAAGCGCATCTTTGTAGGTCGCCAAAATTTTATTAGAATGGACATACCCGATTTTCAATTTTTGTGCAAAACCCGGTGCAGCCAGCGCGACCGACATCAGTACGATGAGACTTGTTGTCAACAACTTCTTTAAACTCATTTTTTCCTCCAAATTATTTGAGTTCTCTGTTTGTGATCTTTCTTCTTTTTTCTTTCTTTAAAAACTCTTTCCAAAGACAAAATGCGGCTTCCATTGTCCGAAATATTTGCCTGTAGTAACATCATAATTATCAAATCCATAAGCATAGTCAAAACCGATAATGCCAATCATCGGCATGAACAATCTGGCGCCAATCCCCACGGATCGTCTCAGATTGAACGGATCTGTGTCAGATACTTTGACCCAGGTATTGCCTGCTTCGGCAAAAAACAGCCCGTACATTGTCGGATTGGGGATGATCGGAAAACGAATCTCTGTGGTGTATTTCAGCAGTACTCTGCCGCCGGGTTCTGTGGCGTAGCCAGCGAGTGGATCATCGTATCCGCGCAAAGGAGTGGATCGCGACAAACCCTCACCTCCAAGGAAGAAATATTCGAGATACGGGATACGTGACGTTTTAGTCCAACCATCAATGTAACCGACCGTT
The DNA here is from genome assembly GCA_002085355.1 of Candidatus Zhuqueibacterota bacterium 4484_87. Taxonomy (GTDB): domain Bacteria; phylum Zhuqueibacterota; class Zhuqueibacteria; order Thermofontimicrobiales; family Thermofontimicrobiaceae; genus 4484-87. The sequence continues at coordinate 8,117 of NATN01000023.1, forward strand.
GAATGGTTGTAAAGGACGAGTTTCCAGATAGCAGGCGTAAACCAGCTCGCGGAAAAGATAAACTTGTAAAAACCGACATTCCCACCCATGAGACCGCCGGAAAATTCAGTGGACAGAGAAACTTCCGAACCTTCCGTAGGGAATTCAGGTCTGTTCAGGCTATTGCGCGTGATTATCTGAGTGATACTGCTGGACGTCAAAGGCCAATCTTCATTTACGATATTATTAGGATTTGCCTCCTGGATGCTTTCCACAAAATCCCAGAGCTCAGTACGGTCGATGCGATAAATCCAGTCGCCGCGAAAATAGTTATCAGGCCAGCGAAATCTTCGTCCTAGTCGCAGCGATCCGCCGGTACTGCGCTGCCTGTAGCCAATCCAGCGGCTGTCACGGTTGGTATCGTAAAAGCTAAACCCTGCCAATGTGGGCGTATCCAAAAGCCAGGGCTCTGTAAATCCAATCTGAAATGAACGATAGTAGCGGCCAAAATTCCAGTCAAAACTCAAACGCTGTCCGTTGCCAAATAAATTATTCATGGCAACACCGATGCTGCCGATAATCTTATCCCGCTCACTCCAACCAGCAGACATGTTCGCCATATCCGTGGATTTCTCCGCCACAGTAAATTTTAAATCAATTTTATCTTCGCCTACAGGCCAGTAATCAATTTTTACATCGGAAAAATAATTGAGGACCCAGACTTCGCGCTGGCTGCGCTCCAGCGCTGCTTTGCTGAAAATCTGTCCCGGCGCAATGCGCAGTTCCCTGCGGATGACCTTTTCTTTAGTTTTCGTGTTGCCGGCAATGTGAATCAGATTTACGTGCACCGGTTTGCCTTCGGTAATGAGAAAATGGATGTCAACCGTGTCTTTGGCAACCGGTTTCTCGCGCGGATCAATTCGGGAATAAATGTAACCGGAATCGTAATACAACGAGCCCAGTCTTTCGGCAAGCGCTTTCTGAAGTTTTTCCGCATTGTAAACATCGCCGCGGGAAAAGCCCAGCATAGCTTCCAACCGTTCTTTCGGAAAAATCTTGTTCCCTTCCCAGGTGATATTGCCAATATAGTAGCGTTCCCCTTCGCGAACCGTAATATCAATGAATAAATCTTTTTTATTTTCCCCGTAATAAACAGAATCGCTGATTATTTCCGCGTCACGAAAACCTTCATTCTTGTAAAACTGAATCACTTTTTCCAGATCTTCCCGATATTTGTCCTTTTTGAAATCTGCACCGCGCCACCAACGGTCTTCTTTCGTCTCTTTCATCTGTTTGCGCAACTTGCCGTCGGAAAAATGTTCGTTACCAAAAAAGTTGATCTTTTTTATCTGTACTTTCTCACCTTCCTTGATAGTAAACCGCAAAATGACGCGACCATCTTTTGAATCATAAGTTTCAGACTGAATATCCGCCAGCAAATACCCTTTTTCCCGATACAACTTTTTCAACTGACGGACAGCTTTGCTGATCTGAAAGTCGGACAATACCTGACCGCGATAAAAATCGAGCTCTTTGTCGATGTCATCTTTTTTCAGTTTTTTATTTCCGACAAGCTCAATTTTTTCCAGACGCGGATATTCCTTGACGCGAATAATCAGATAAACGCCGCCCGGCACTTCTTTGTCCACTAATATCTCAATATTGGAAAACAGATGCAAACTCCATAAATTCTTGATCGCGCCCTGAATATCGTCACTGGTAATCTCTTTTCCGGGCGTCAAGCCGGAATTTATTTGTATGATTGTTGCATCCGCTGTCTTGTTCCCTTCAACGGTGACGCCGAGCAATTTCGTTGTCTGTCGCTGGGCGAAAATTGTTTGCGGTACAATCATCGCCAATAACAGCCCCATAATAATTAAAACGGCGCCTCGATTTTGTTTGGGGAAAAACATTCATTACCTCCATAATTGCGAAACTGAAAAATAAGAATTTTTTACATAATTGTAAAGGAAAATTTAGATTTAACCGAAATTTTTCTCTCTGATGATAATAGAATCATCTAATAAACTCTTTTTAATTAAAATTTGTTCATTTTTGTTCAATATTTTTGGCTAAAATGGAAACGAATGCCGCAGCAAGATTCTCTTGTCTTCGCGGCGATAGAGCAACAGACTGTTGTAATCGTATTCCATCTGCAACAATAAGCTCGGACTGATGCGATATTCCAACCCAAACTTATGACTTAAACCAAAGCCTTCATGCTGATAGCGATAGTCAAGTCCTGCTTCCAATTGGCCGGAATAAGTGAGAAAGATTTGATTGAGAAAATATTTTCCGATCATTACTTTGGTGCTGCGCAGGAGGAAAAGTTTGGAATTCAGTTGGTAGTTCCTTTCATCACTGACATTCATCTCGATCAAATTTCTCGTGAACCGCGAGCTAAAGCGCACCATATCCAAGCCCAGTCGGCGTTCCAATTCTCGCTCAAAAGGACGGAACAACGGACGAAACAACAGATTATCCGCACTGATACCAATCAAGTCGGTCGCCATCTTTTTAATTTTGTCAGTGGAATATCCCAGCGACGCTAAAATCTCCCCTTCGGTACCGCCCAATTGCTGATTTTCAGAAGAGAGCTGAAACACCATTTCACCGAGGCGGCCTCGCTTTTGCGTTTGTCCGGTTTCTCTGTCGCGCGTCAGCAGCGTCAAATAAATGTAGTACGGAAATCCGGTTGAGTCGATCACTGCAGTGCGCGCTTCACCGTAAACAATGGGCAGCAAAGTGGATTTATCAAATGCGACTCCATTTTTATCGGGCGGTTCCATGTCAAACTCCACGCCCGCTTTTACGATCTGGAAATTTAAATTCAGATATTCCACATTACCGCGCGAGGATTCCATCAATCCAGTTACGCCAAAAGTATTATCACGAATAATCCCTTTGAAATTCAATTCACCAACACCGGCATCTACAATCAAATCCAGATACACATTATCCAGCCCACTGGGGATTTGGCGCTGGTAATGTAAATCTTTGCCCGTGAGCGCCAGCACATCCCAATCAATGCTTCGCAGCACACGTACGACCGGATTATTACCACTATTCTTGGCTTTTTCATCGAAAATGAACGGAAAAGTAAAATTAGCGTTTTGCAAAATCAACTTGCCGCGAACATAGGGCTGCCATGCAGGGCCTGCTACAAAAAACTTTTCCGAACTATTTTTTCCCAAAAAGATAAATTGGCCGAACTCGCCTTTTTCCATCAATCCGGGAATATGTAGCGGAATCCCTTTGGGAGAAGTTTCGATGCTGAAAATTCCTAAATTCAAATCCAGGAATGGAATTTCGAAAGGGCGAAATTTTTTATTAGGCGGATTTTCCGGCACACGTTGATTAATGAACTTGAAAATTCGTCGCCGAATTCTCCCGGACAAATTCGCCACGTGAATAAAGCCGCCTGGCTCTAATTGCAGAGACAAAGCAATATCTTTAATTTCCGGCGCTACGTCTCTGAGCCGGAGATAACCATTTTGCAAATTTATCTCTGTGTCCACCAAACGTACATTTCCCGGTAAACCGCGGAGATGAAATGACCAGTTGCCTTCGCTCTTTGTTTCTTTAAAAAAATTGGTAAATTCAGGCAAAATAGCCAACAAATTTCCCTCGCCGTGAAAGTTCAGATCAATGGGATATTCACGCTTCAGCGGGAGAACGCCCCGCCCTTTCAGTTGAAATTCCCCGTTGCGAATGAAGGAAAAATCGCCAATGCGAATCGCCGAACAACTTAAATCCCTACATACAAGACTGTCACTTTCAGCGAAAGTTTCTTTATCAACGAGATTGAAAAGCAGACGATCAAAAGAAAATCGTGTAAAACGGCCATTCGTGATATCCACAGTACCGCAAATGCACGGATTTCCAGCCGAACCGCTATAAGTTAAATCAACATCCGCAGTTCCGGTCAGAAAATTTTCTTTGTTGAAAAGCGCCATTAGCGTGGAATTGACGTCAATTTTTTCGCCCTTGAACTTAAAATCCATTGTCTGATCTGCCAAATTATAAACTCCGAACGAGCGAATGAGCTTTTCGCCATTGCGATTCAGATCGAATTGATTGAGCACCAAAATTTTATCCGAGACCTGACATTGAAGCGTGCCGGCATACTTTCCGATACCATGGAAAGTCATATCCTCAAGGTCAACTTTCGCGGAAATAGCGGGGTTATCTTTTGTCCCGGAAAATCCGATTGCGCCATAAAGTGTCCCCTTCTCGGCACCACGGCTTTCACGAAAAAGGATTCTCGCTAAATCAGCAACAACCGTATTCGGAAATACGACCTGCCCCTGCACAGCGCCTGATTTTCTTTTTTCTACCTCCCCCTGAGCAATGATCACATTTTCAATGGCAAAAGTCTTTAGCTTAATCTTTTTTTCGTCAATCAGAAGCGAAATTTTTCCAGGGAAGGTTGAATTTTCAGCAAGTAAATAAAATTTCCCTTCGATTAAATTCCCCGCGCCGGAGCGACGAAAAACAATATCAGCGTTGACCTTTCGCTTCAATTCCGGGTTTCCATTCCAAGTCAACTTTGAATTGAGGGACCAGGATCGCTGCATTTTGCTCAAAGTGAACAGCGTCTCTCTGAAATGAAAATAAGGCAACAATTTTTTATATCCCGGCAATCGCTGAAAAATATGATGCAGGCCTGCGACTCGGATCGCGAAGGGGCTCTTTTCATTACTGGCGTATTCGCCGCTGATTCTGCAATTTCTTCGCACATCAGTCAGCGCCCAGAAAAGCTTATTATCGCTCCATTGCACATAACCACCAAAAGAAGCCAGCGTATCAATAGCGCTGGACTGCATCAGCAACGCCACGTCAGATGTGAAATTATCCAGCTTCCCGCCTCCGCTGGCAGAGAATCGTACGCGGCTGTTGCGTACGGTTTGCAGTGGGAAGCGGATCAATTTTCCCGGAAACATGCCATCCGCCTTGAGATGAAAATCCATCTGCCGGGAGGCATTGGCAAAATTGAATTGCGCGCTACCGGTCCAACGCAAACGGTCAGAACTCAATTTCAACGACTGGATTTTCAGCAAAGAATCCCGATACGAAAGAGAGGCGCGAAAATTGCGGAGGAAATGATTTCCTAACCTGATTTTGCGGCTGGTAATGGATGTGGCAACATGAGGATCAGCAAAAGTGTTCCTCAAAGCTATGCTGATTCTTGTTTTGCCCTGAGTCTTTCCTTTCAGTCGCGGAAAAACGGCAGAAAGCAAGCTGCCAATTTCAAACCTATCGGATTCCAGCTTCAAATTCAATTCTGGATTGATGATATTTTTTATCATTCCCGAAATTCTGATGGGTGACTCATTCATTCGCGCAGCAGCATTGCGGATGTATAAATTCCAATCTCTGACCTCTGTTTCCACATAAATGTTGTCAAAAACCAGATTTTGTCTGGGCAATAAAATTTTTCCTTGTTCTACGGACAATTTTCCGCAAATTTCAAACCCATGACGCCCGCCCGTACGTTCACTCAACTTGACAATTCCGTTTACAGTCCCCCGCTGAATATCATAATATTCGGGCAGAAAAAAAGCATCCTTTCGTTTCCAGGCATAATTTGTCACCCGGGCATTCAAAGTATCCAATCTGCCCTGTTTCAAATTAGCATAACCTGAGAGGCTCAGATTGAAATCATCGCTGTTAAAAATCTTCCCCACCAGCCTGATCGTCGTCTTCTCCACATTTGCGGTGCTGATCCAACCATTAATATCATTGGCGAGCACGATCGTCTGTAAAGTTGTGTCAATAAAGGCAACTTTTCCTTTAGAAATTGTGATTCGATTTACAAAATGGAGATTTTCCAGTTTTTTCAAATACTGGTTTGTGTCAATGGTTTTCAGAGTCGAATCCAACGAAGCGGACTCCCCGCCATGTCCGGAGGAAGAAGATATGGTCAAATACGGTTTGATGAAAATAATGTCCTGCGGAATTCGCTCAATACGAAATTCGTGTCTGATTAAGTTGAAAAAATTAAAACCAAAGCGGACATCATCAACATGAAGATGGTAATATCCTTGCTTGAGGTCTATATCCACGCCTTTTAAATGTATAGCGCCAATGGTCAAATCCAGCCGCTCAATGGACAGAGACTCTCCAAGAGTATTTTTCAAATTTTTTTCAATATAATTCAAAAACTTGTCATTGAGATGAAAAAAATTCCAACCGTGGTACATCACCAGTAAAGTGAACCCCACAAACAGCGCAATGACAAGAACCCATCTTCTTGTTTTCATGATCTATTTTGCTGCTATAAATTTTAATTCGATTTATTCAAGAATTTTACGTTATGAGTTGTTGGGAAAAGTGAGATTTTATGGAAAAACAAGTCAATTTAAAGCAAAATGATAGAATATAAATCATTTTTCGTAACTGTTCAGCTTGAGTCGTCTCTTAATAATTTTGTAAGCTGCTGAAGCAGCTATTTGCTTTTTGGCTTGTATTACGCCACCATGCTGAAGCATGGTGTTCGTTCAAAAATCGGTTGTATTAACACACCACGATTTATCGTGGTATCCATAAATCAACATTGCAAGCCAATTAGCCGCTTCAGCGGCTGTCGCCGCGTACCGTTGCGGCTTGCCCCGTCTATAATAAAAAGGCGATCCCATGGTGCGAATCGCCATTGTATCATAATTCAAAACTATTATTTTAACCAAAGCAACAAGGCGCATGTTCCTCAGCACCGGGATAAAGACGAAAAAATTTTATCAGCGCAATACTAACTATTCTTTTAGACGCATCCGTCACGTGGTTTGTTGTACTTTCTCATCTTTCTGTGATTCGTTCAATTGTTCACTCACCATTCCATAGCGCCGCTCCCGCTGCTGAAAGTCGATAATGGCTTCGAAAAATTCTTTTTTTCGAAAATCCGGCCAGAGAACCTCTGTGATGTACAATTCCGCATAAGCAATCTGCCAAAGCAGAAAATTACTAATTCTCTTTTCTCCGCTGGTTCGGATCA
>NATN01000189.1 GCA_002085355.1 Candidatus Zhuqueibacterota bacterium 4484_87
AAAAAACAAAAAAACAGGGCTGGGTGGATGGGCTTTGTGAACTCTGTGACTCCTCCGTGTGCTCTGTGGTTTCAAAAATATAAAGAATCCACAATTTTTAGAAAAGATTTTCCCAAAATAATACTTGACAATTTCAAAAAAAATCCCTAAACTTAATTAAATTATTCTTTCATAATAAATTGGAAATGGAAAAATTCTTTCGCTTAAGTTAAAGCAATCCTGCTGAAGATTAGTTTGTTTTTTATTTGAAAATAATTTCAGAGTTATTAAAAAAGATCAAACACCCACATTCCGCAAGGTTAGTTGCCGCAACGCGAAAGTTACGACAGGAAAAGATATGGAATATGAAAATTTGTGCGAAACGCTCTTGTTAATCAAAAATGCAACCATTTACGCGCCTCAATTTTTGGGTGTAAAAGATGTTTTGATCACCGGCGAAAAAATCGGACTGATTTCTGAAAATATAGATTTATCAGCTTCACTAAAAATTAAAACTATCAATGGCGCAGGGAAAATTCTCACTCCGGGATTTATCGACAACCACGTTCACATTCTCGGCGGTGGCGGAGAAGGCGGCTTCAAAACAAGGACTCCTGAAATTGTTCTGACCGACACCACCCGCGCCGGCGTCACAACAGTTGTCGGCTGTTTGGGAACGGACGGGGTGACGCGCACAATGACTAATTTGATCGCCAAAGCACGTGGTCTGGAAGAAGAGGGCATTTCTGCTTTCGTTTATACCGGCTCTTACGAGATTCCGGTACGTACAGTAACCGGATCTATTGTTGAAGATATCGTGCTCATCGACAAAATCATCGGAGTCGGTGAGATAGCTATTTCAGACCACCGTTCGTCACATCCGACTTTTGAACAATTAGCAAAGTTAGCATCGGACGCCAGGCTCGGCGGTATGCTTTCCGGCAAAGCCGGCATCATCAATGTTCATATCGGCGACAGCGACCGTAAACTTGGGCTCATTGAGAATGTCATCGAAAACACGGAAATTCCACCGAATCAGTTTTTGGTCACCCATGTAAATCGAAGCAGGCCTCTTTTTCTCTCTGCAGTTGATTTTGCCCAAAGAGGTGGATTAATGGATCTGACAACCGGCAGAGAAAAAAGAAATCAAGACGAAATTCCCGGCTCGTGCGCTCAGTTTCTCAAAGAGGCGCTGGAAAAAGATACTCCGATCCAGAATATCTCTTTTTCCTCAGATGGACAGGGCAGTTTGCCGATTTTTGACAACAACGGTAATTGCACCGGGCTCGAGGTTTCCGGCGTTGATTCGATCTTGCATGAACTAAAATTGGCAATCACTGAAGTAGGATTATCGCCGGAAATCGTACTGCAAACAATAACTTCAAACCCTGCCCGGAACCTGAAACTGAAAAACAAAGGGATTATTGCCGCCGGTAAAGATGCTGATTTAGTGCTGCTGAACGCTGATTGGGAAATCGACACCGTGATTGCGCGCGGCAAACTAATGATTGAAAATCATAAGATACTGACTTATGGAACATTTGAAGAACAGAGATAAAAATATTTTCTATACATTTTAATTGAATTTCAGGGCTGCTTTGTGGAAAAAATTTTTGAAAAATTGGGTCGGTCCCTTGGGTCAGTAATAAACAAAGGGAAATGGTTTTACCAGTCTGCCTTTGGTTCTGAAAAAGAAGCATTGCAAGCAGAGCTCAGGGTTTCCCGCGATCTCGTTCGCAAACTCAAAAATGAAATAAAAATCCTCGACCAATCTGCAGGGCAAATGACGCTGGAAAGAATCGGAAATTCGCTTGTTGAACAGCTCGGCGAAACGAAACGGGAATTTCGCTTTTATCTCATTGAGAGTCGGGATGTGAATGGTTTTGCCCTCCCGGGAGGATTGGTTTTTGTGACCAGCGGCTTATTTCAGAAAATTAAAAACAACGACGATGAAATCGCCTTTGTGCTGGGCCACGAGATGAGCCACATAAATTTTCACCACTTGATGAATCGAATCATTGCGAATTACTCCATTCAAACAATCACCCGGCTGCTGAGACCAGGCGGTACATTTGGCGCGCTGGCGAGTGAAATTATTTCCACTCTGCTCAGAAGCGGCTTTTCACAGGAGAATGAATTTGAAGCGGATAAGGCTGCTGTTTTACTCATGTCCCGCGCCAACTTCAATCCCTCGGCATCGCTTTCCTTGCTGCAAAAATTGCAATCATCAAACGAGCCACACTTACAGTTTCACCACTATTTTTCCACGCATCCGCCGGTCGAAGCAAGAGTTCAGGCATTAACCCCGTTGATTCGACGAAAATTGACATAAAATTTTTCATTCGGATTTGTTCTGTTCCTCAACAAAGGAGAAACTCATGCGCCACAAGTTAATTCTTTTCACAGCCATCTTTTTGTCTATCATTCATTTTTCAGCTTTCGCTGATATGCCTTCACCAGAGCAATTTTTGCATTTCAAGCCCGGCACTGACAAAAAATTAGCTGATATGCACCAAATTTTGGATTATTTCAAAATTTTAAACGAGAGCAGTGAACGGGTTTCAGTGGTGGAAGTTGGCAAAACCACTGAGAACAATCCGTTCATTGTGGCAATCATCACCTCGGAAGAAAACCAGCGCCATCTCGATGAATTGCAAAATTATCAGCAATTGCTGGCGGATCCCAGAAAAGTTTTTCCGGAAGAAGCAGAGCAAATCATCCTCAAAAAAGGCAAAACAGTTGTCATGGTGAACTGCTCAATCCATGCATCTGAAATCGGTGCTTCGCAAATGGCAATGCAGCTTGCTTATGATCTGGCAACAGGCACAGATCACAACGTTCAGGAAATTCTCGACAATGTAGTTTTGCTGCTCGTGCCCATGCACAATCCTGATGGCGTGCAAATGGTTGTTGACTGGTACCGTAAATACCTGGGCACGCGCTATGAAGGGGGCAGAATGCCCTGGCTGTATCACAAATATGTGGGACATGACAACAACCGCGATTGGTACATGTTCACACAAGTGGAATCCCGGCTCACGCTCAAAGTGCATAACAGTTGGCACCCGCAAGTGATTGTGGACATGCATCAGATGGGAAGCAGAGGCGCGAGACTATTTGTACCTCCCTACATTGATCCGTTCGAGCCGAACGTCGATCCGATTCTCCAGCAGGAAGTTGCAATGATGGGCACTTTCATCGCTACGGAGCTGACGGCTCAGGGCAAGGCCGGCGTCATGCACAGCGATCGTTACGACGCCTGGACTCCGGCGCGGGCTTACCATCACTATCACGGCGGAATCCGCATCCTGACGGAATGCGCCAGTGTACGCGTTGCTTCGCCGATCAAAATTGAGCCTTACGAGTTGTCAGAAGATGTGAGAAAACCTTCCGTGAAAATTCCACTCCCCTGGAAAGGCGGCGACTGGACGTTAAGCGATATTGTTGACTATGATTATGCTGCTGCGTTTGCGGCATTATCAAATGCAGCGCGGTTGCGCGAAAATTGGTTGAGGAATTTTTATCGCATTCATTTGAAAGCTGTGAACCGAAATGAACCGCCGTTTGCGTTTATCATTCCAGCGCAGCAGCGCGATTACTCCACAATGCTGAAAATGCTCGAAGTGCTCAAATTGGGCGCAGTGGAAATTCACCGCGCAAAGGCTGATTTCACGGCTGATGATAAAAATTATCCCGCTGGTTCATTTATCATTTATCTGGCGCAGCCCTACGGCAGTTTTGCCAAAACGCTGCTGGAGCCCCAATCCTATCCGGACATTCGTATTTATCCCGGCGGTCCGCTCAAGCCACCCTACGACGTCGTGGCGCACACTTTGCCGCTATTGATGGGCGTCAATGTAAAACAAGCCGAAGCGGTTTTTTCTGCTCAGACAGAAATGATTAAAGATATACCTGCGCGCGTGAGTAAAATTGAATCCGCCGAAGGAAAATTTTTCGGTTATTTTTGGGACAGCGCGAGCAATGATGCAATCGTCGCTGCTGTGCGCCTTATGCAAAGAAAATTCTCGGTTTTACGCGCAGCCGAAGATTTTCATCTGGCAGGAGACATATACCACGCTGGTTCTTTTTTTGTGAAAAAGAAAAAAGGATTAGCCACGGTTCTCAAAACTATCTCTGCTGACTTGAATTTGAATTTCCGAATATTGAAGGAAAAACCCGCCATCCGAGTATTGAAATTAAAAAAGCCGCGGCTGGGCTTGTATCGTAGCTGGTTAGCATCAATGGACGAGGGCTGGACGCGCTGGGTTTTGGAGCAATTTGACATTCCATACATTCGCGCGGAAAACAGCGCAATAAAAAAAGGAAATCTGAATAAAAAATTTGACGTGTTAATTTTACCGGACATCCATGAACGGATGATTGTGCAAGGCCTTTCAAAACGTTCTGTGCCACCGCAATACGCCGGAGGGATCGGTGATAAGGGTGTAAAAAATATCATTCATTTTGTCGAAAAAGGCGGTACTTTGATTACGCTCAACAGAGCAGCAGCTTTTGCCATCAAATATTTTCATATTGATGTTGTGGATTCAAGCCGTAAATGGCAGCGAAAAGAATTTTATTGTCCGGGTTCTATCCTTCGCACAAAAGTGGACAATACCCATCCTATTGCTTATGGTTTCACCAACAGCAATCCGCTTTTTTTTCGCAGCAGTCCTGCGTTTTCTCTGAATGAGGGGACAGCAATTGTCACTTACCCTGCCAGCGATTTACTAATGAGTGGCTGGATTAGCGGTGAGCGGCATCTTGCCGGGAAAAGCGCCATTATTGAAATCAAGCGCGGCAAAGGAAAAATTATTTTAATTGGCTTTCCTGTATTGTACCGCGGACAGGCGCATTCCACTTTTCGATTTTTGTTCAATTCTATTCTTTACGGAAGTGCAAAAAAAGGGAAATTTTAAAATTTGGGAAATCATTCCCGGACTTTGTGACACCTGGAACTGGCGCAAAGTTTCCCGCTCAATGAAAGGGAATATTCTGATAAATAGAAAATTGACTTGTGAAGGGGAGGAATTTTAATGTGGAAAAGATCTATTTTGAGTTTAATAATTTATCTCATGTTATTTCTGACAATATCAGATTCATTTGCTACTGAAAAACCAATTCTTTACGGACGCCACTGGATCGCAATTACCGGTAAGCCATTAGCAGCAACAGCCGGCGCAAAAATTTTTGAACGCGGTGGCAATGCTGTTGATGCTGCATGCGCGATGTTGGCGGCGACCAGCACCATGTGGGATGTATTAAGCTGGGGCGGCGAAACACAGGCGCTAATTTACAATTCTGTGACAAAGAAAATTATTGGCATTAACGCACTTGGAGTTGCTCCAAGCGGGGCTACCGCAGATTTTTTCAGAAAAAAAGGCATGAAGTATCCGCCGGAATATGGGCCTTTAGCTGCCGTTACACCTGGCACTCCCGGCGGTTTGATGGTCATGCTGGCAGAATACGGGACGATGAGCTTAAAAGAAATTTTGCAACCGGCAATGGAAATGGCAAAAGGATATCCCATCGAAGCGCAAACCGCAAATTCAATCGAACGCCATAAAAAACGCATCCGACAATGGCGTTATTCAAAAAAGATATTTCTCACCCATCCCGGTGAAGAACGCGAGGCGCCATACCCAGGTGAAATTTTCCGCCAGAGTGACCTTCTGCGTACGCTGAAAAAACTCGTTGCAGCAGAACATGACGCGCTGGCATCCGGGGTAAATCGCAAACAAGCGATTTACGCAGCTTATGATCGTTTTTATAAAGGCGACATTGCCGAGGAATTTGTCCGCGGCTGCCAGGAACAGGGCGGCTTGATCACAATG